>CAZBKR010000072.1:2016-5470 GCA_964492455.1 uncultured Oscillospiraceae bacterium | reverse complement strand
GTACTCGACTTTGTTTCGGAGCTGCCTAAAACGATCAGCGGGAAAATCCGGCGTATGGAAATCCGGCAGTCGGGCCAAACCGAAGCATGAACACCGCGCGCGTGCCGGAGTACCGGACGGCTATCGGCCAGGACAGCCACAGGTTTGCTGTGGAACCGGATACCGGCCGGCCGTTGCTGCTGGCGGGGGTACTGATCCCGGATGCGCCGGGTCTTCTGGGCAACAGCGACGCGGATGTCGTGCTCCACGCGGTCACCAACGCGGTGTCCGGCATCACCGGAGTCAATATACTGGGAGCCGTGTCCGATCGGATGTGCCTCGAAGAGGGGATCCTGGACAGTTCTGCCTACCTTGCGGAAGCACTCCGTCACATGGACGGATTCCGCCCGGTTCACCTCTCGGTCTCTGTGGAGGCGGCACGCCCCCGGCTGGCACCCCACATCGACAAAATGAAAGCCCGGCTGGCCGGGCTGCTCTCATTGGATGCCGGCCGGATCGGATTGACCGCGACGACCGGCGAAGGGTTGACGGATTTTGGAAGGGGGCTGGGTATCCAGGTGTTCTGCGTCTTGACGGCTGCCCGCTACCTGCCGGACGAAGATTAGCCTCGGGAGCGATCCTGCTCCGCGGCAATCGCTTCGCCGAACAGCAGGTCGTCCGGTGTGGTGATTTTGATGTTGAGGTACGATCCTTCGACCAGCCGGACAGGATGTCCGGCCGCCTCTGCCAACGAAGCGTCATCGGTTGCGGTGACGCTTTTTTCATGCGCGAGCCGATAGGCGTCCCGAATCAGTCCAAACCGGAAGGCCTGCGGTGTCTGGATCTGCCAGTAACGGGTACGGTCGGGCGTTCCGATGACGATCCGGTCCGTATCGGTTTCTTTGATGGTGTCCTTGAGCGGCATGGCGGCGCAACAGGCACCTGATGCCAATGCCTCGGTGATGCACCGGTCGATGGTCGCGGAATCCGTAAAGCAGCGCGCTCCGTCCTGGATGAGTACCAGATCAGTATTTGACGAGTCCCGGGCAAGCACTTCCAATCCACGCCGGACCGATTCTTGCCGGCTTGGCCCGCCCGTGGCCAGCAGAACGCGCGTGCCAAAGCCCTCCTGTTCGCACAGAGTGAGATAATGCGGTCGGTCCCGTTCCGCTACCACCAGTAAAACCCGGATGACGCCGGGGTGCCGCAGGAAGGTCCGGAGGGTGCGCAAAATGACCGGCACTCCGCCGACCGTGAGCAGCAGCTTGCTGGTGGCACCTCCTGTGCTCGCCGACATGCGTGTGCCCCCCCCCGCTGCGGGGATCAGCACATGGATCGGCGGGGGAAGGGTGGAGGATATCGGCGCGTTCATCCTGTCACGACGTCCAGTGCTTCGTGGATGTTGTCTACAAACAACAGCTCGGGCAGCCGGTCCGCACGGATGCGTTCTGTTGCCCGACGGCATCCGCCGGGCAGTATGCAGCTCGCAAAACCCATGCGCCCCGCCTCGACCACACGTCGATCGACATGGGTGACCGGCCGGATTTCACCCGAGAGTCCGACTTCCCCAAATACTACGGTATCCGGACGGATCGCCTGATCCCGGAAGGTGGAGGCGATCGCACAGACCACCGCGAGATCCGACGCGGTCTCTTCGATCCGGAGCCCGCCCACAACGTTCAAGAAGGAATCCATGTTGGACAGTCCAAGCTTCAGCCGGCGGTCCATGACCGCGGTGAGCATAATGATACGGTTGCGGTCGATGCCCTGGCTCATGCGTTGCGGGGTTCCGTAAGCGGATGCGTTGAGCAGTGCCTGAATTTCCACCAGGATCGGGCGGGTGCCTTCCACACAGGCCGCCACCACCGACCCGGGAACGCCGAGCGGCCGACCCGCAAGCATCGCCTGTGAGGCGTTCTCCACCCCGACCAGGCCGGTGTCCCGCATCTCGAAGATCCCGAGCTCGTCGGTCGCGCCAAACCGATTTTTGGTTGCGCGCAGAATGCGGTAGGATCCCTGGCGTTCGCCTTCAAAGTACAGGACGGTGTCGACCATGTGTTCGAGCACCCGCGGACCTGCGATCGCTCCGTCCTTGGTCACATGCCCGACCAGGACGATGACACCTCCCTGGTGCTTGGCCAGCCGGAGCAGGCCGCCTGCCACCTCCCGCACCTGGGACACAGTGCCCGGGGCGGAGGAGAGCTCTTCCGCGTACATGGTCTGGATGGAGTCGATGACCGTGAGCGCGGGCTTTTCCGCGGCGATCGTTGCGGCGATGATGTCAAACGAGGTTTCGGACAAAAGCCGGATCCGGCTTCCGTCGATACCGAGCCGCTCCGCGCGGAGCTTAACCTGGCTCGGGGATTCCTCTCCTGAAACATAGAGGGCGGTGCCCTGGTTTCCAATCTTTTCACAGGCCTGCAGCAACAGTGTACTTTTGCCGATGCCCGGGTCCCCGCCGACGAGAACCAGAGAGCCGTCGACCAACCCGCCGCCGAGCACCCGGTCGAACTCGGGCATCCCTGTGGCAAACCGCCTGCCCTCGCCGGATGTGACCTCGTTGAGGGTTACTATACCCGTACCCGCGGCGGCACCCGGCTGGCCGGTCCAGCCGCCCGATCGTCCCGCGCGCCCTGTGGGGGGGCCGGTGACAATCCGTTCTTCGACCATTGTGTTGAACTGTCCGCAACCGGGGCAGCGTCCCATCCATCCGGAGGTCTCGTGACCGCACTCGCTGCAGAGAAATTTCGTCTTTATTTTTGCCATGGTATCAGCATAGCAGTCCGGCCCGTCGCTCGCAATCGGTCATGAAACGTCCTTATTTGAACCCTGCTTTATTTGTTGGTAATTCAAAATGTTTCCGTGTAGAATAGGGCTACTATGTAAATTCATAGGGATCGACAGATTATTTTTGCTATGGAGGCTCGATCGAGTGGACAGGATTTGGACCCGCCAGTATGACCCATCCTTCAAACCGAGTGTTTCCTATCCCCCGAAAACGTTGTATGGGTTGATGCGGGACGGCGCAGCAGGTTGTCCGGACCGGACGGCCATCAGTTTTATGGGACGTCAGATTTCGTATGCGGAACTGGTTCGTCTGGTCGATGCCCTGGCTTTACAACTTTCCACGCTGGGGATCGGACCCGGGTCAGTTGCCACGCTTTGCCTGCCGAATATCCCGGATGGCGTGATCGCCTTTTATGCGGTCAACAAACTGGGCGGTGTCGCCAATATGGTGCACCCGCTGACCCCTCCCGAAGAGCTCCAGCACTATATCAACACAACCGAAAGCGATTACCTGTTTATACTCGACGCCTTTTTGACCAAGCATCTTGCCATGCTGAACCGGTCCCGCATCCGCAAGACCATCGTTTCATCGGTGCCGGATTACCTGCCGCTCCTGATGGCCGCGGGATTCTGGCTCAAGTCGGGGCGAAAAATTCCCCGGGTGCCGGTATCGGACCGCATCCTGACC
>CAZBKR010000072.1:0-2006 GCA_964492455.1 uncultured Oscillospiraceae bacterium | reverse complement strand
GGAGTTCGACGGTCCGCCACAGCGAGTGCTCTACGGCAAAACCCCGGAAGAGGCGGTCGATCCCCACGCCCCAGCGGTTTATCTCCACTCCGGCGGTACTACCGGCAGCCCCAAGACCATCGTCCTGTCGTCTTACAATCTCAATGTGCTGGCGGTTCAGGGACCCCAGATTATCGGATTTGATCTGGACACCTTCCATCCGGGCAGTCTGGATTTTTCGATGGTGTCGATCCTCCCGATGTTCCATGGTTTTGGTCTGTGCATGGGCATCCACACCGTGTTGGCCAATGGCATGCGATCCATTCTCGTCCCCCAGTTCTCGCCGGATACCCTTGCCAGGGTGATTCAAAAGGAAAAACCTTCGATGATCGCTGCGGTCCCCACGCTGCTGGAGGGGATCATGAAGAGCAAACGGCTCGCAAAGGCCGACCTTTCCTGTTTGAAAGCGGTGTTTTGCGGCGGAGACTCGCTTCCCTCCGAACTCAAGAGCCGGTTTGACGCGTTTGTACGGGAACACAACGGCACCTGCCAGGTGCGGGAAGGCTATGGTCTGACCGAGACCGTAACCGTGTGCGCGGTCAACCCTATCCAGTCAAATCGGGCGGGTACGGTCGGTGTTCCGCTGGCCGACATCGATATGATGGTCGTGGAACCAGGTACCGAAAACGAGCTTCCGGTTGGTCAGGACGGCGAATTCTGCATTGCCGGGCCGACCGTGATGCTGGAGTACCTCCACGACGAAGAAGCGACCGCCGAGACGGTCCGCACCCATGCGGACGGCAAGCGCTGGGTCCACACCGGAGACTACGGCAACGTGGATGAGGACGGTTTTTTCCACTTTAAGCAGCGGATCAAACGGATTCTCAAGGTGTCCGGGATCCCGGTATTTCCCTCCCAGATCGAGGACATCCTGATGAAAGTGACCGGCGTTCGGGAAGCCTGCGTGATCGGCGTTCCGCACCCCTATAAAATGCAGGTGGTCAAGGCGTTTATCGCCCGCGCCGCGGACGCTCCGCCGGAGGATGTGATGCGGGAATCCATCATCCGGCATTGTACAGACAACATCATCAAATACGCGGTACCGGTCGAGATCGAATTCCGGGAGTCCCTTCCCCGGACCAAGGTCGGTAAAGTGGATTTTGTGGCATTGGAGCGGGAAGAACTGGCCAAACGTCAGTTGTGACCTGTCAGGTGTCCAACCGGAACAACCTCGCGGCATTCCCATAGAGGATCGCCTGCTGTTCTACTGCTTCCAGCGGGAGCGCGAGCAGGCTCGCGAGTTCATCACAGGGATTCCACATCGGATAGTCGCTCCCGAACAGCACGCGATCGGCACCAAACGAGCGGATCAGGTGAACCATTTGATCCGGTTCTACAAAACTCATCGTAGAAGACGTGTCGACCGATACGTTCCGATAAGGTGCGAGCAGGTCGAAGGCAATGTCCCACTGGGTATAGCCGCCCATGTGTGCAGCGACCAGAGACAACCCGGGGTACCGGCGTGCGACATCCGCGATCCTCGCCGGGTGGGAGTAGGGCTTTCTCTCGTCTCCGGCGTGAAACACAAAACACAAATTCCTCTCCAGAGCGGCCTCATAGATCGGATCCATGTCCGGTGCGTCCGGATAGAGTTCCTGAAAATCGGGGTGCAGTTTGATCCCGCGCAATCCCGCGGAAATCATAAAGTCGGTCTCGGTCCGGATTTCCGCCGCGGACAATCCCGGATGGAGCGTGCCCAAACCCGCAAACTGCGGATGGCTGGAAACGGTAGTCGCGATGAAGCGGTTGATCGCCCGCACCTGTTCGGGGTGTGTCGCGGTAGAGAATACGATGCTGCGACGGATGGGGCAGTGATCGGATAGTTTAACCAGTGTGTCCACCCGCCCGTCAAACCGCATGCCGATGCCGTAGAATTGTCCGATGGATTCGCTGGCTTTACGGGCGATTTTATCGGGAAAGACGTGTGTATGGGCATCGATGACAGAAATCTGTTCCATATAAGACCT
>CAZBKR010000071.1:1486-9637 GCA_964492455.1 uncultured Oscillospiraceae bacterium | reverse complement strand
AATCGTGGCGGTCCAACCTGACTCGATCCGCTCCATATCGATGGTGCGGAACAGCCCTTCCAGCTGGTTGACATGCCGGTAATGCAGGACGAAGGGCGCGGTTCCCGGAACTGTCAGCGCACCGGTGTCGACGGTCACCGTCAAAGGGGTCGATGCCATGTGAAAATCGGGGAACTCATAGGCGACGGCTCCGGGAAGGTCTCCGAGCGGAGCTGGCGCGTAGTCATGAACGACCATGTCCGCAGATTGAACCCTGGTCTGTGCAAGCATGTCCGCGAGTTTGCGGCGGTCGGCTTCGATTTCGGGATACAGATCCCGCCAGGTGCCGTGCCGGGTCTGGGTGCCGGCGGAGCTGAACTCGAGGTCGTGATGATATACGGATAACCCCAGTTCCGACAGCGCACGCCATTGCGCTGCCGCCTGGTCCAGCAGGTTCAAAGCGTCGGAGAGCCATGTGAGATCCCCGGATTGTCCATACTTCGCCAACGCGTAAGCGGAACGGATTTTCCACACGTGGTAGCGGGCCATATGGACCAGCAGTTTGACATCCGCCTGCAAGGCCAAAAATTCGGGATTGGCATCGTTTCCGCCGGCCGTCTGTGCGGCGGTCAATTCTTGTTCTGCTTCCTCCGCAAAACGCGAAAGGAACACGGCGGACTGCAGCGGTGAATATTTTCCCTTCCAATCGCCACGCGATGCATCCTCTACGAATTCGTCAATCCCGTAAAACAGTGCATGGTCGCTCGGCTCGGTAGATCCGTAGGTGATCTCCTCGTGAAAGTCGTAGGATTTTCTCCTGTCTGTGCGGTGCTCATTGAACAGCGGATACCCGGTGCTCATTTCGGTCCAGTAGCGCAGAGAGGGGTGGACAGGCATATGAATCGTCGTGATAAAGGGAATGATCTTGCTGGCGGCGCGCAATGTCCGCTCGATCGATGCAGCGGCCTCTACTCCGAACCGGGCGCGAAACTGGCGCATCCAGACTTCCGGATCCGTATCGACGCGGTATCCCAGCCGGCCATAGGCGGTGTACCACATCCAGAATCGCTCGTCCTCCCACTCCCCTGACCGTAGCGACGGATCCGCAAAGGTGTGCCAAGGTTCGCGATGCAGCAACTCGTGCCCATACTTCAGTGCCAGAGGGGCGTTGATCTCAAATCCCGCCGAGCCGGATAAAGAACAACTCATCGAGAAACGTCGCGCATAGTCGGCGTCTCCCCACAATAAGAGATTCGTGGATCCATAGTTCCACAAACGGTAGATCACGTCGAAATAGCGCGGCTTTTTCAACAGGTCTGCATAGGAGTACCGTCTGGAGTGGTTGAAATTGTCCAGCTGGGCCAGTTCCTCGCTGCGCATCGCCGTGATGTGGTGCGGCATCGCCGCGTGTTCACACCAGTACTTGGTCGGGACTTCTACGTGCAGTCCCATGGCGAACGCATGGTCGATCATCGAATCGGTCAATCCTTTGGCACGCAGATCCAGGATCAGGGGACGGGCATTGCGCCTAGCCACGTCGGCGACCGCGTCCGTACAGCGGTTCCAGAAATCCGCAGCGGACACCTGCGTCCCGACGCCGGATTCGTGATTGACGCGGAACTGGACGACGTCGATCTCCGGGACCGCGTCCAGCAGTGTCCGCAACCCTTCATAACAATAACCGGAAAGCGCGGTTTCCTCCTCGGCAAGACCCGACACCAGCCGGTCCTGCTCCGAAGTCCACGGGCGCTGCTGCCAGGTGGCAAAAGTAAACAGCAGGCCGTGTTCGTGACAGAGGCGGCCGATGAGGCGCAGCGCGTCGAGGTTGGCCTGTCTCGCATCCGGATTCTGCCCCGCCACCTGGACTTGTTCGTATCCGGGCACTTCGACGAAATAGGGGTACGGCGGTGCCATGTACGCAGTGTCAAACCCGACGATCAGACAGAACCGGTTGAAGCGGGCACGAGCCAGCCGCGGCAGGTAGTACCGCCAGAATGTTTCCGATTTGAGCCACGCATCATCCAGATGTCCGACCACATACCGGTCGACGCAGCGTACGCGGTTGTCAGGGGTTTCGTACTGGTCTTCCGCCTCGTTCAAAGCTTCGAGACCTTGTGAGTCGATCCGTTCCGCCATCTCCAGAAGCGTATACATCAACCCGGTTTCATCGGTTCCGGCCAACACCAGTACAGGGATGCCGTCCCGCGTTCTGCCCCATTGGATGATTGTACTTTCCGGTTCAGGTCCTGCGGTGAGAGACGCCGACTCCAGCAGAAGCGCGATTCTGCGGTCGCGGGTCGTACCGATCATCAATACAGGACTTTCGTGAACAGAGGGATCGGTCCAGTGATGGATTTCACTCACCGTAGAACCGGCCACTTGAAGAGAATGAAACAAGGTTTGCAGACCGAACCGCGCGGCTCCTGTGACGTCCATTGTTATCACGGGCAGATGATTGAAATCGAACAGCTGACGCATCTCCGTCTCCTCTCTCAGGGTGTTATGGCCATACATACAGATGGCACAGCCCGCCGGCCATGCCATCCGCATCGGGCCGGCCGTTATCCTGCACGGGATCAGGGCTGGATCACTCCTTTAATCCGCTGGTGGCAATGCCTTGCACGAATTGTTTCTGGAATGCCAGGAACACAATGAAAATAGGAACCAGCGCACTGACAGACGCCGCCATGATCGTGGCGTAACTGGTCGAGTTCTCCTCGTTGAAAAACTGCAATCCCAACGGGATAGTCGCTAATTCCTTGGTTCTGAGGTAAACCAAAGCGGGTTCATACTGGTTCCACATACCGACAAACTGGAAGATAATCAGCGCGCTGACTGCCGCGGTTGAGAGGGGGAGAATGATTTTCGTAAAGATGGTCCAGTGGTTCGCACCGTCGATCTTGGCCGACTCGGTGAGTTCATCGGGAATCGTGCTGAAAAACTGTCTTAGGAGGAACGTTCCAAACGCGGTGAACATACCCGGCAGGATCAATGCCCAGTGTGTGTTGTAGATGTTGATCTCGCGGAACAGGACAAACCGGGGGATGAGCATCATCTGCGCGGGGAAGATCAATGTGGAGATATAGATCAGGAAGACCAGATTGCGCCCCTTGAACTTGATCTTTGCGAAAGCATAACCGGCCAGCGCACTGGTGATGACTTCGCCGATGACCGCGAGTACCGTGATTTTCACGGAGTTTTTGAAGAATAAGGTAAAGGGAACGTCTGAGTTCCAGACGCGCTCATAGTTAGCGAGCGTAAACGTCTTCGGGATCCACTCGATCGGAAAATTGAACACTTCGTTGTCCGGTTTGAAGGATGCGGACAACATCCAGAGGAAGGGCATCAGCATCGTGATCGAGACCGCGCCCATGAGGATGGTCAGAAAAATCTTCATGAGCTTGTTTTGCAAACTATATCCAATGAATATCATCTACACCACCTCATGTCATCCATGCTTTTTCTCGTTTCGCCGGGTCACGACCATACGGGTAGCCGTAAAGATGAAAACCATCAGGAACAATACCCAGGACATCGCGCTGGCATATCCGACATTGTTGTACTGGAACGCGGTTGTGTAGATGTAGTACACGATGACGGAGGAGGAATTTCCCGGACCGCCCTCGGTCATGACCTGCACCGGTGTGAACACCTGAAACGAGTGGATGAATGAAATCATCGTCAGGAAGAACAGGGTACTGGAGAGGGAGGGAATGGTGATTCTGAAAAAGGTCTGTACCGCATTGGCGCCATCGATCTTGGCCGATTCATACAGGGTGGCGGGGATGGTCTGCAGTCCGGCGATCACGATGATGACGTTATAACCCAGCGACTGCCATATGCTGACAATCATGATGGACAACAGCGACGTGCTGGACGCGTTGAGCCACCGGGGCGGATTTTCAATACCGATGGACTGGAGAAAGGTGTTGATCGGTCCGTAGCTCGGCAGAAACAGGATCATCCAGATGATCGCGACCGCGACCATGGAGGAGATGTGCGGGAGATAAAATGCCAAACGCATTGTACTGCGGAAATAGACTTTGTTATTGAGGATCGAGCCCACGATAAGAGCTAGAAAAATGGAGACCGGAACCATGACAAACGAGTATTTCAATGTGTTTAACATCGAAATGTGAAACACCTCGTCGGTAAACAGGTTCTTGTAGTTTTCCAGACCGAGGAATTTGATGCCTTTCAAACCTGTGACGAAGTTCCATTTGGAAAAGCTCAGGACCATCGCCATGACGAGCGGGATCAGCTTAAAAATGATATAGCCGACAAAATTGAGAAACAGAAACGACCAGCCAGCGATGTTCTCTCTCGCCTGGATACCGAGATGGAAGGCGCGGGCAGGTACGTTGCGATTGGAAGTACTTATGTGAACCACTTCCTTTGCTGCGTATTTGAAAAAATGACGCGTGTGGATGACAGCTGATATGGGGACTGCCATCCACACGCGTTCGGTGTACTGTGTACTCGTTCGTTCCGGCTGTCTGTTGAGCGCGTACTGCCGGAATGTGCGCGTGCTTTGAGTCAGCGGCTATTTCATATCGTCTGCGATGGCCTTGTCACCTTCGGTTTTGAGCAGCTGCAGACACTCCTCAACCGTCATTTCACCATTGAACACCAGGGTCGCGTTGGTCTTGATCAGCTCATTGATCTTGGCCTGGCCATACAGGTAGGTAATATCCTGGCTCTTGAGGGTCAGGGGTTTGTTCATCTGGGCGATCGCCTGGACCTGATCCAGACCGGGTTTGTTGAAGATCTTCTCCAGGAACGGTTTGGCATCCGCCTCGCTCTTGAAATCAAAGCCCGGATGCATTGCCTTGTCGCCTGCGAACAGGTCTGCGCGGTCAAAGCAGATGTACTTGAGCAACGTCCAGGCAGCGTCTTTGTTCTCCACGTTGGACGGGATGCTGCAGGTCGAGGTATAGAAGCTGGTCACGCTGCCGGTTGTGCCGGACGGAACAGGCATGTAGGCCATCCCGATGTCGGTTCCTTCAGGGATATCTCCATAACTCTTGTTCAGATAGAGACATCCGTATACGGGCACCAGGAACATGGCGTACTTGTTCGAATACAAACCGATCATCCCGTTGGTATCACTGTTGTACTTGAGCGTCATGTACTCCTCATACGGCACGGCGGTCTTGTCCACCATGGCGAGGTCGTACCAGTACTGCATGCCTTCTTCCATGATCGGATCATCGAAACGGGTACTCTTTTTGTCTTCAGAATAATAGTAGAAGGCACCCAGTTTCTGATAGGCCATCATCGGCCAGTACTCCAGCAGGTCGGCCATGACGCCATACACTTTGTCGGCGCCTTCGCCCTTGGTCAGTTTCTTGGCGGTGTCGCGGAAGTCGTCCCAGGTCCAGCCGTCTTTGGGGTACGCCACGCCGGCGTCGTCGAACATGTTCTTGTTGTAGTAGACGACCTGGATGTTTTTGCAATACGGGACACCGTAATAGTCGCCTTCGATGTTCTGTGTCTCTTCGGTTGCATCGCCGAGTTCTGCCGCATAGGTGGTTCCCTGTGCGTCAAAGAACTGTTTCAGTCCGAGGTAGATCCCGTCGTCCGCACGCTGTCTCAGATCAAAGGCGCTGGCCTGCGTCATGACCTCGATCTGTTCGCCGGACGCGAGCGCCGTGTTGATGGTGAGAGTGGCGGCATCTGCCAGTTTCTGGTATACCAGCTCATACTTGCCTGCATACTCTTTGTTGAACTCGTTGGTCAGATTTACCATGTTGTCGGGATTGGTCCAGGCCCAGAAGTAAACCTTTTCCGCTTCGGTCGGGCCGGCGGTCGTTCCTTGCGGCTTGGTGGTTTCGCCGGGTTTCGTGGTCGATGATCCGTTGTCGCACCCCGCAACCAATCCGAGCAGCAACATGAAGATACAGAGCAGGGCAATGCTTTTTCTCATGTTCAGTCCTCCCGTTTTTGATGATTCATATTCAGCACAGCTTCTGTGCCAAACCCCTGGATGGAACCCTGGTGGTGTACTTTTCATCTATACGGTCTTGTCGTCCGGTCCGAAGCAAGCGATGTGCCCATCTCTGACGGATGTCCGGAAACAAGGAACGGGACTTGTCAGATTCACTAAAAAGGGATCAATGTAACGCCGTTTCTTTATAGCCCGATGCTAACACTCGAGAATTTGCGTGTCAACAAATTTCCGAAAAAAGAAACAGAATTTCGTATAGTGAAATCTAATGGCCAATTTCAGGGAGGTCCGCGTGCAGAAACGGACAGAACCCTTTTATTTGCTCTCTCAGAGGGGTGTTACTCGTAGGATAATGGAGCATGCAAGTGACTTAAACACACGACTTGCTTTGTTTCGGACCACATCTGTTTCACATGATCAAACACAATGTGCGGTTTTTGGAAAACACCTTGCTGAAAATATTACACCTGTATAAACTGAAAGGGAACATTCATCGAGGAAAGCGACAGGGAGAGATACATGGATACGAAATTGGCAAAGAGCAACCAGTCTCTCGAGAAGGCGTTACAAATCATCGAATTTATGGCCAATTACCGCAAGCCCGCCCGGTTGCAGGATATTGCGGAAGCATTGTCGTATCCCGCCAGCACCGTGATTCGCTACCTGGCGACGCTCATGGCCTGCCGCTACGTCAAGCAGGACGCGGAGACCCTCCGGTACTCCCTCACCTTGAAACTCAGTCGAATCGGAACTCTGGTCAGCGCGCAATACAACATCCGGGATCTGGTTCGTCCTTATCTGGCCGATCTGGTCGACAAGACAGGAGAATCCGCCTGCCTTGCGGTAGAGGAGCACCACCGTGCGGTCTATATCGATGTCGAAAGCGGTCCTGACAACGCGTTGCGCGTCATGCAAAGGATCGGCAAAGAAGCGCCTTTGCATTGTACAGGGGTTGGGAAACTGATGCTATTGAATTATGATATGTCAACGCGGGAACAGGTGATCGACGAAATGGGGTTGGAGGCAATGACCGCCAACACCATCACCGACCGGAAGCGGTTGTCGCAGGAACTCGAGAAAATCCGGAACGACGGTTATGCCATCGACGACGAGGAATGCGAGCTGGGCGCCCGCTGTGTGGCGGCTCCGATCCGGGATTTCTCCGGCATGATCGTTGCCAGTTTGAGTGTATCCGGTCCGGTCAGCCGCATGACTTTCCAGAAGATCAACCAGGTTATTGCCTATGTGAGTCACACAGCCGCACAGGTATCCCGGGAGTTGGGTTACGACGGTGGATCCCTCTCGGCTGTATGAACGGGATTGATTTCCATCTGGTTTGTATTCACATAGGGTTAAGTAAAGAAGGCCGTGTGCCTTCTTTTTTAGTCATCAGTTTGACTTCTCGATTGCCAGTCACGTGGGAGAGTGGGAGAATGGATTTGCTTTCAATAACCTGACGGCAAAATGACAGGAGGGTTCATATGGCTCTGAAAATCGCTTTTATCGGTGCGGGATTCACCCGTACGCTGCTGACTGACATCCTCAGCGTTCCGGCATTGCGGGGGGCTGAGATCTCATTTACCGATATTTCACAGAAAAACCTCGACATGGTCACCGCGCTGTGCCAGCGTGATATCGAGGCCAACGGCCTGGACATCCGCATTCACGCGACCACCGATCGGCGCGCGGCGTTCCGGGATGCCAATTATGTGATCAACGCGGTGCGGGTCGGCGGGCTGGAAGCATTTGCGCTCGACATCGATATCCCGCTGCGCTACGGGGTCGACCAGTGTGTCGGGGATACGCTCTGCGTCGGCGGCATCTTTTACGGGCAGCGCGGAATCCCGGTAATCCTCGACTTCTGCCGGGACATCCGCGAGGTCGCGGCACCCGGATGCATGCTGCTGAACTACTCCAATCCCAACGCGATGATGACCTGGGCAGCCAACCATTATGGCAAGGTGCCGACAATCGGGTTGTGCCATGGTGTCTACCACGGACACAGGCAGATCGCGTCCGCGCTCGGCCTGCCGCAGAGCGAAGTGGATATCGTGTGCGCGGGGATCAATCACCAGACCTGGTACATCGGTATCCGTCACAAGGGTGAGGATCTGACCGGCAAGCTGCTGGAAGCGTTCGAACGCGATCCGGAGCTCCGGAAGACCGAGAAGGTCCGGATCGACATGCTGCGCCGGTTCGGGTACTACTCCACCGAATCCAACGGG
>CAZBKR010000071.1:0-1476 GCA_964492455.1 uncultured Oscillospiraceae bacterium | reverse complement strand
GGCATCTCTCGGAGTACCTGCCCTGGTACCGCAAGCGCCTTGATGAGATCAAGGACTGGATCAGCCTCGACCGGTGGATCAACGGCGAGACCGGCGGCTATCTGCGCGTGTGTACCGAAACCCGTAACTGGTTTGAGACCGACTTCCCCAACTGGATGAAAGAATCCCCGAAAAAATACGACGGAAGCGACCGCAGTACCGAACACGGATCTTTTATCATCGAGGCACTCGAGACAGGACGGATCTATCGCGGGCATTTCAACGTGATCAACCGGGGCTGTATCACCAACCTTCCGGACGATTGTGTGGTGGAAGTCCCGGGCTATGTCGACGGAAACGGAGTCAGCATCCCGCGGATCGGGGATCTGCCCACGGGATGTGCCGCGATCTGCAGCGCGTCCGTGTGGGTCCAGCGTCTGTCGGTGGAGGCCGCGATCGACGGCGACGATACAAAACTGCGGCAGGCGATGATGATGGACCCGCTGACCGGTGCGGTCTGCAACCCGCCGGAGATCTGGCAGATGGCGGACGAGATGCTGGTCGCGCAGGCAGCATGGCTCCCGCAATACGGGGCGGCTATCAGAAACGCTGCGGATCGCCTGGAACGCGGACGGTTGGACGGCACGCTGCTGCCCACCCGGGAAGGCTTTGCGGGAACCAACCGGCTGCAGGTCAAATCGGTGGAGGAAATGGCGCAGGAAGCTGCCGCCACACGGGCGTTGTCAGGCAAGACGGACAAAGGATAAGCGCAGGACGGATCGTCCGGAGCGGGAGGAATCAGAAGCGTGGGAACCGTTCGAGGCATCTGCCTGATCACTGAACAGGTAACGGATGTGGCGGCGTTTTACGCAGATCTGCTGGACGCGAAAGCAGAAGGCGACGATCGCCACGCGTCGCTGGAAGTCGACGGCATGCATGTGACATTTGCACATGTATCTATCATGGAAAACATGGCACCGGGCTCGCTTGCAGGCGCGGGACACGGGTCTTTCACACTCGATATCGAGGTGTCAGACGTCGACGCGATGTTCAGGCGTGTGGGGGCAGGATCCACGTCTGTCGTGAAGCCCCCGCAAACCTATCCCTGGGGGACGCGCTCACTCTGGTTGCGCGACCCGGACGGGAACATCGTCAATCTGTTTCAGCGTGTATAGAGGAACCTGGATCGGCTGCCCTACAGGAGAAGACATATGAAAAACCACCGGACATCGTCTTGTGTCCGGTGGTTTTCACTTGGAAAAGGATATCAGGAATTCGCATCGCCTTTCGTGACAGACAATTCCGCGGCGGCGCGCGCCTTGGCACCGGTCTTGCGCAGCATCAGGACATTCAGGACAATGGCATAAGCGGATGCCAGACCAAGTGTCAGCCAAAGCATGGCGGTGGACTGCGGCGCCAGCCCCACCATGATCAGAATGGGGAACGCCACGAGGATCGCGACCGAACTTCCGATGACCAGATTGTTGGCAGCCGGGG
>CAZBKR010000070.1:0-9677 GCA_964492455.1 uncultured Oscillospiraceae bacterium | reverse complement strand
GAAGAGACCAAAACACTGATGAAACGGTTCACCGGAATGTCAAAAGGGAGAAAAAGGGGCAGAATGGGACTCCCGTTCTGATCCAAAGCCCTTTTACAGATAGAAAACCCAAATGATACGGAGGAAAAAAACATGGCAGTGAAAATCAGACTCAAGAGAATCGGAGCCAAAAAGGCGCCGTGCTACCGCGTGGTGGTCGCGGATTCGAGATCCCCGCGTGACGGCCGCTTTATCGAGGAGATCGGTATCTATCAGCCGCTGGAAGATCCCGCGCTGGTTCGGATCGATGTGGAGAAAGCGAAGAAGTGGATTGCCAACGGTGCGCAGCCGACCGACACCGTGCGCGATCTTCTCAAAAAGCTGGGAGCGCTGGAATGAGTAGAGAAGCGAACGAAATGAAGGATCTGTTGACGACGATCGTTACGGCGCTCGTCAGCCGCCCTGAAATGGTTCGCATCGACCATCACGACCAGGGCAATACCGTGTTGCTGGAAATCCATGTCGATCCCGACGACATGGGGAAAGTCATCGGAAAGCAGGGGAAACGTGCCCAGGCGATCCGGGCGATCATGAAGGCAAAAGCAACCAAATGTGACAAACGGGTCATCGTGGATATCGTGTGAGTGACATGGATCGACGACCGAGGGACATTGTCCATATCGGACGGATCGGAGCGCCGCACGGCGTGAGGGGGGAGATGCGTGTCTTTCCCCTCACGGAGGACCCCTCCCGTTTTTCCGGATTGACCGCCTGTCTGCTGGTTTCTCCAGATGAAAAAACCCGCCGCCCGGTCAAAATCCTATCCATCCGCACACAGGGGAATCATTTTCTGCTGTCTGTCGACGGGACGGCGTCCAAAGAAGCCGCACAGTCTCTGAACGGTTTCTTTTTGTCTGTCCCGCGCGAAGAGGCCATTCCGTTGCCGGCGGGAAGACATTTCATTTTTGATCTGGTCGGATGTGAGGTATTCGAAGCGGGGTGCAATCTCGGACGCCTGCGCGATGTCTTGCAGACCGGTGCAAACGATGTCTATGTAGTTACGCGTCCCGGTAAAAAAGATCTCCTGATCCCGGTGACCCGCGAAATCATCCGCTCGATCGACATCGCGTCGCGCCGGATCGATGTGATGCTGCCGGAAGGGTTGCTGGAAATTTATGAGTGACGTACCTCGCTCCATGCGGATCCGGGTTCTCACCCTTTTCCCCGACATGATCCGGGAAGTTGTGCACACGAGCATGCTCGGACGCGCGGTTTCAGCGGGCATCCTTGATGTGGAAGCCGTCGACATCCGCGATTATGCGGACAACGCCTACCGTAAAGTGGACGACTCGATGTTTGGCGGAGGTACCGGCATGCTGATGATGTGCGAGCCGGTATTCCGCGCGTGGGAAGCGGCCAGGATGTCTCTGGGGGGGAAGGCTCACACCGTTTTCCTGTCAGCACAGGGACAGCCGTTCACGCAGCACCGCGCGATAGAACTATCCGGTATGGATTCATTGATTTTGCTGTGCGGTCATTACGAAGGAATCGATCGCCGCGTCCTGGATGAGATTGTGGACGAGGAGATTTCCATCGGGGACTTTGTATTGACCGGCGGTGAATTGCCTGCTTTAGCGGTGATCGACGCGGTCGCGAGAATGCTCCCGGGCGTGCTGCCCGCTCCAGAGGCCTATTTACTGGAGTCCCACATGGAGGGAACCCTCGAAGGTCCTCAGTACACCCGTCCCGCTGTCTGGAAGAACCGGGAGGTGCCGCAGGTGCTTTTATCGGGACATCACGCGAACATCGGGCTCTTCCGAAGGCTATCGTCACTGGAAACGACGAGAAAGTACCGCCCGGATCTTTTTAATCGCCTGCGGCTGGATCCGGACGAGCTGGAACGTCTGCTGCACTTCTCGCGTCAAAACGGAAAGAAAGACGGCAAAGGATGACGAGCGCGAAACCTCAGCACGGACCAGGCAGACTGCTTCAAAGCATACGGATATGGGGTGTCGCCTCTTTCCTGGTGCTGGTATTGCTGGTCGCGGGCTGCGGGCCTGCTGTTAAAACGACAACGAAGCCGTCACAGACAACCGCCTGGATCTCTCCTGCTCCGACGCAGACAAAACCACAGGCGACCCCTACTCCTACGCCGATACCGACCCCGGTTCCGACGATCCCTCCATATACCGTGCCGGGCACGCCGGCGATCGATGTTTCCCGCCTGCATCCGCGGATTCTATCTCTGTCGGCGGATCCGTCCACATGGAAAGAAGAAGACGCAGCGGCGGGATGGTTCCGTTGCGGCGGGACCTTTTTGGTGACCGGTGCGGGAGGGGAGACGTCGCTGGAAATTCTGTCGGGGGTGGGAATCGGCACTCCGATCGAACAAGCCGTCGATGCCATAGGCAAACCGGTCCGCAGCGGGAAGCGCGCATATGGGTTTTTCTTTGAAACACTGGTTCTGGTGCTCTACGGTGACGATACAGTAGAGTCTGCGGCGTTCTGGGGGCTGCATCCGGACGAGTCCGTCACGCAGATTGTACAACGGGTGTGCGACACACTCTACGAATACGACCGCATTGTCGTGCAACAGGACGGGGAGACACTTCCGTCAGCGGACGGAAGATTGGTACTGGCCTGCTTTGAGGGGGAACGCCCTTTTCTGGCCGTTTATCCGGCGGGGAATCCGACCCGGTGGATTCCACTGTACGGCGCTTCCCGGGAACACTACTGGGTCAACGCGCATACTTTTTTGCGTATCGAAGCGGATTCGCTGCGCCCCGCCTGCTACGCTTTCGACATCGATGCGGAATGGCCCGACGAGCGCATGCGTGCCTTCCCGATGCTCGACCTGCATCAGGTGGATCCTGAAATCCGGATCGACATGAAATATGCGTCAGAAGACAACTTTGTTCATACCGACCTCTACGGCGACCTCTCTACGGTGTATCTGCCCCAGGAGGCAGCCCGTCGTCTGGTGGCCGCGCACGAGTCGCTGCGCGCGGATTACCCCCACTTAAGGTTTCTTGTATACGACATCTACCGACCCAAAAGTGTGCAGCAACGGATGTGGGACATGGTGCAGGGCACGGAGTACGAAGCCATTCTGTCCGATCCTTCAGCCTGGTTTTCGAACCACTATATCGGTATGGCGCTCGATCTGACGCTGTATGACACCACAACCGGGCAGGAACTGGATATGGGTACCGGATTTGACAGTTTCGACCGCCTGGCATGGCCGCGTCACGAAGCGGAATTTCTTGCTTCGGGACGTCTCAGCAGGGAACAGCATGAAAACCGTCTGATTCTGCGCAAATTCATGGAAGCGCAGGGGTTCACACAGCTGTATTTTGAGTGGTGGCAGTTTGATTTGCATATGCCGGGCGGGATTCCGGCCATGTTCAAGTGGTTTGAATAAATCCTGGAAATGCTGCTTGCCATACGCCAAGCCCTATGATAAAATACCGAAGCTAATGATTACGAGCGGTCCGCTGCCGGTTGCGTGCATGAACGTTCTTGTTTGAGAGGAGATACGCAATATGGACATCATCAAGGCCGTAGAACAGGCACAGCTCCGGAACGCCTACCCGGAGGTCGAAATCGGCGACTATGTCAAAGTGCATCTGAAGATCAGCGAGGGCAACCGGGAAAGGATCCAGGTGTTCGAAGGTACCGTGATCGGCCGCAAAGGGAACGGGATCAACGAAACCATCACTGTCCGCCGTCTTTCGTACGGTGTCGGTGTGGAACGCACTCTGCCGGTTCATTCGCCCAAGATCGACCAGATCGAGATCGTCCGCAAGGGGCGGGTCCGCAGGGCAAAGCTTTACTATCTGCGTGACCGCGTCGGCAAAGCCGCCAAGGTCAAGGAAAAGCTGATCAAGAAATAACAGAGCCTGATGGAAGGGACCGCAAGGTCCCTTCCGTTTTCATACCGCAGCCGAGTCATCACCCGATTGCGTGTTCGACAGATCTGTGGAGGGAGTAAGATGTCGCAGCCGGTCAACTGGTTCCCGGGACACATGGCCCGAACGTTGAGAAATATGGCAGAGCGCCTGCGCCAGGTGGACGCGGTGATCGAGACGTGCGACGCGCGCATCCCCGTCAGCAGCCGCAATCCGCAGCTCGATCAGATTGTCGGGGACAAGCCGAGGTTGCTGGTGCTTTCCAAAGAAGACCTGGCCGACCCGGCCGTGACCCGCGACTGGATTTCTTATTTTCGCCGGCAGGGGATCCCGGCTATCGCGTGTGACAGTACACGGAAAAGCGGAGTCGAACAGGTGCGGAAAGCCTGTCTGGCGTTGAGTGCGGGCCGGATAGAGCGCGCGGCGGAACGCGGGAGGATGGGCCGGCCGGCACGCGCGATGGTCGTCGGAATCCCCAATACCGGAAAATCCACTTTGATCAACTCGCTCTCCGGGCGTGCCGCGGTCCGCGTAGAAGATCGCCCCGGCGTGACACGCGCGCCCCAGTGGGTTCGAACAAACGACGGTCTCGAGCTGATGGACATGCCGGGCGTTCTCTGGGCTTCGCTGGGCGACCGGTCGTGCCAGATTCATCTCGCGGCGACCGGTGCGGTCAAGGACGACGTTCTGGATTTGCCGGAAATTGCGACCGAAACACTGGCATCGCTGGTGCGGCTGTATCCGGACGCGGTAAAAGCGCGCTACAAAGCGGAAACGCTGGAACTTTCCGCGGACGATTTGCTGGATGTACTCGCCCGTAAACGAGGTTGTATCCTGTCGGGAGGGCGTGTGGATCGCATGCGGTTTTCCACCCTGCTCCTGGACGAGTTCCGGGCAGGCCGTATCGGACGCATCTCGCTGGAACAGCCGGAAATGGCAGGTTGATCCGTGCGCAATTCATCCTTATCCACCGGGCTCACCGGGAAACGCCTTGAGCGTGCGATTGCCAAATATGTCGAAATGCGGATTTTCGAAAAGGAGGCAATGGCGTCAGGGTGCATGCTGGTCGCCGGCATTGATGAGGCGGGGAGAGGCCCATTGGCCGGACCCGTCGTTGCCTGTGCCTGTATTCTGGATCCGGACCGGCCGGTGTACGGGGTGGATGACTCCAAAAAACTGTCTCCCGCCAAACGCGATTCTCTATATGATTTGATCCGTGAGCGGTGTATCGCATATGCCTGCGGTATGGAAGAAGCTCCCGACATCGATCGGATCAACATTCTCAATGCAACCAAATGCGCCATGCTCCGGGCGGTTTCACAGCTGGATCCGCGCCCGGACCGGCTTCTGATCGACGCAGTGGATCTCGAGGGGAGTGGTATCCCCGTCGTCCCGATCATTAAAGGAGACGCGCGCTCCGTATCGATCGCCGCTGCTTCAATCCTGGCAAAAGTCACGCGGGACCGGATTATGGAGGCACTGGACATACAGTATCCAGGGTACGGTTTTGCCCGGCACAAGGGGTACGGCACCGCAGAGCATTACGAGGCGTTACGCCGGCTGGGACCTTGCCCGGCGCATCGGCTGTCTTTTCTGGGTTCGCTTGACCGGCATGTATGAATCACGTTCTCGCGTTGCGCAGGAACGCGGCAAGCGGGCGGAAGCCTATATTGCTCAGAAACTGGAGACAGCAGGATTCCAGATTCTTGCCCGCAATTTCATTGTTCCGGGGATTGGAGAACTGGATATTGTCGCAGAATACCGAGGTGTCCTCCGTGTCATAGAAGTACGGGCCCGGATCCCTGGAAGCTTCGGAGACGGTGCCGATTCCATCACGTCCGCCAAGCTCCGGCGCATCCGGCGCACGACGTCCGTTTATTTGGATCGTCACCACTATATGAATAAAGATATTCAGCTTCTTGCAGCAAATGTAGAACTCGACAAGCAGGGAACAATCAAGTCAATTCGTTGGATTCCCATGAATTAGGCTATTGTTGGGCTTGTAAATCGAAAATCAATTGGTTTATAATGATTCCGATTTCGTGCAGTGTGCGAAAATATGCAAGGAGAACGACAAATGCCTTCATACCTCATGCTTGATGAAGACGCGTTGCAACGCGAACTTGCCGCTTTATCAGAACGGTACGCTTTTCACCGCGCACAAGGCTACTCCCTCAAAATGGTACGGGGTGTTCCGAGTCCGGAACAGCTCGACCTGTCCCGGTCACTGGAAACGGCTTTGCAGGTCGGTGATTACCGTGCGGAAGACGGCACGGACTGCAGAAACTACGGAGGACTCGAGGGGATCCCGGAAGCACGCCGTCTTTTTGCGGAACTGTTGCACACACGTCCGGAAAGCATTCTGGTGTTCGGCAATTCCAGCCTCAATCTCATGTACGATACGATTGTCGCGGCCTGTATATCTCCCGTTCCCGGAGCAGACAAACCCTGGATGCAGGTGGAACGGCCGGCGTTTTTGTGTCCTTCTCCGGGATATGACCGTCATTTTGCGATCACGCAGCGACTCGGTTTTGAAAACATTCCCGTCCCGATGACACCGACCGGACCGGACATGGACACTGTGGAAAAACTGGTCGCCTCCGACTCTCGCATCAAAGGCATCTGGTGTGTCCCTGTTTACAGCAATCCGGACGGATTTGTCTACGACGAGAAGACCTGCCGCCGTCTGGCATCGATGGCGGCTGCCCCTGATTTCCGGATCTTCTGGGACAACGCTTACGGACAGCACCATCTATACCCGGAGCACAAGGCTACGGTTCCCGACATGCTGGAACTGTGCGACAAAGCCGGACATCCGGACCGCGTCTATACGTTCACTTCCACCTCCAAAATCACATATGCCGGAGCCGGTGTCGCCTGTATGGCCGCCAGTCCCGCAAATCTCGTTTATCGCAAACAGGTCATGTTTTACCAGACCATCGGGCACGACAAAATGAACCAGCTTCGACATGTCCGATTCCTGGGTGATCTAGCGGGGGTAGAACGGCATATGGAAAAACATGCTGCGATCCTGCGCCCTAAGTTCGAGGCGGTGCTCGGACGCCTGGAAGAAGAATTGTCCGACACCGGCATCGCACACTGGAACAAGCCGATGGGCGGGTATTTCATCAGCTTGTTCGCATACCCCGGAACCGCGACCGAAACCGTAGAGGCCGCCAGGGCTTGCGGGGTGGAGTTCACTCCGGCCGGTGCGACTTATCCGGGCGGGGTCGACCCCGAGGACAGCAACATCCGGATCGCTCCCACTTTTCCTCCGCTCGGAGAAGTGAAAACAGCGGCAGAGGTCTTGTGCATCTGCGTGCGTATGACCGCTGTTCGAAAGATTCTGCGGGATCGTGCCACTGCTTGATTGCATTCCGACCGGTCAGGTATAATTTGTCTACGGACCCGGTTCCGCCGGGTCCGTCATTTTTTTCAGGGTTCGGGAGGAAACACATGCGAGACCGGTATGAAAGTCCGCTCAGCAGTCGATACGCCAGCGACAAAATGCAATGGCTTTTTTCACCCGACCACAAGTTCCGCACGTGGCGCAGACTCTGGATCGCACTGGCCGAAGCGGAACAGGAACTTGGGCTCCCGATTACGGACGCGCAGATCGAAGAAATGCGAAGCCATGCGGAAGACATCGACTACGGGGAAGCCGCACGGCAGGAACAAAAGGTGCGTCACGACGTTATGGCGCATGTGATCACATACGGGCTTCAGTGTCCGGATGCACGCGGTATCATCCATCTGGGCGCGACGTCCTGTTATGTGGGCGACAATACCGATCTGATCATCATGGACCGGGCGTTGCGCCTGGTCCGGGACCGTCTGGTCAGCGCGATGGCTCCGCTCGCTGATTTTGCCGCTGAATACCGGGATCTGCCGACGCTCGGCTTTACCCATTTTCAGCCGGCACAACCTGTTACCGTGGGCAAACGGGCGGCACTGTGGCTCCAGGATTTACTGCTGGATCTGGAAGAACTGGATTTTGTCATCGACCATCTCGCGCTGCTGGGCAGCAAAGGGACGACCGGTACGCAGGCCAGTTTTTTGGAGCTGTTCGACGGCGATCATGACAAATGTGTCGAACTGGATCGGATCATCGCCGCCAAGATGGGTTTTTCCCGAACCTACGCGGTGGCGGGACAGACCTATCCGCGCAAAGTGGACGCGCGAGTCCTCGGTGTCTTGTCAGCAATCGCGCAGAGCGCGGCAAAATTCAGCAACGACATCCGGCTCTTGCAGCACCTGAAGGAAGTGGAAGAACCGTTTGAAACCAATCAGATCGGGTCCTCCGCGATGGCATACAAGAGAAACCCGATGCGATCGGAACGGATCGCCTCGTTGGCCAGAGCGGTCGTGGCGGATTATCAGAACACCGCGATGACCGCGTCCGCACAGTGGTTTGAGCGCACGCTGGACGACTCGGCCAACAAGCGTATTTCGATTCCCGAAGCGTTTCTGGCGATCGACGCGATTCTGATCCTATATCGGAACATCGCGAATGGTCTGGTCGTATATCCCAAGGTCATCCATCGACACCTGATGGACGAACTCCCCTTTATGGCAACCGAAAACATCCTGATGGCGGCAGTCAAACGGGGAGGGGACCGCCAGGAACTGCATGAGCGCATCCGGCGTCATGCCATGGAGGCCGGCCAGCGCGTCAAGCGGGACGGGAAGCCAAACGATTTGCTGGAGCGTATTGCGCAGGACAGCGCCTTTGGTCTGGATCAGGAAGATTTGACAGAATTGATGGATCCGGGACTCTACACGGGCCGTTCCGCACAGCAGGTCGACCGGTTTCTCGAAGATTGTATCCATCCTGTTCTTTCACGATATGCGACGGTGCTCCAGGAAGAAGAAGAGCATCTCAAGGTATGATATAGTATTGTCGTGACATGCTGATGGGCATGATTTTTTGTAGTCGGACGGGAGGCAGATGGACATGAAACTCGACAAGCGCAGCAGTGTTCCGTTGTATGCTCAGCTCAAGGAGCTCTTGATCGAGCGAGTCGAGTCCGGCGCTTATCCGCCGGGGACGCGCATTCCTTCCGAACTTCAACTCTGCGAGGAGCTGGAACTGAGTCGTCCGACCGTCCGGCAGGCCATATCCGAGCTGGTGTCCGAGGGCACGCTTTCGATTGTGAAAGGTCGCGGTACGTTTGTGGCCGCAGCCCTGGAAAAAGTGGACATCCGCGGATTCTCCGCCTTTACGTTTTCGCTCCTGTCGGCCGCCAGTCTGGATCATTTTCATTTTGAGGACTACGCAATGGATCCGGACGCGCACGAACAACTGGAAAAAGCGTTTGGACAGGGTGTCCCGGGCGGCGAACCCGGCTATTTCCGGGTGGACTGGACGGACAATGCGCATCGCCGCAACCCGCTCTTTCTCTGCCGGTCCTACATCCCTGCAGCGATGTTCCCGGATTTGGCAGCAGACCTGAGAGCACGGCGCAAAATGATCGATATAACCGCAAACAAGTACGCGTATCTCCCGGCCAAAGCTTCCTGCAAAATTTCTGTTCGGCAGGCGGACACCGAAGAGGCCCGCTATCTCGATATCGCCCGCGGGGCTCCGGTGCTGTGTGTCCAGTCGAGGCTGACCTCCCGCAGCGGGATTCCCTGCGAGTACGACATTGCCATTCTGCGCTCGGATGTGTGCGACATCCTGATCGACAGCGGAAGGAGCTAACATTTTCCAACGATGATCTATTTTGACAACAGTGCGACGACCCGTCCGCTGGACGAGGTTATCGCGCTGGTTACCGAGATCATGCGCGA
>CAZBKR010000069.1:0-9691 GCA_964492455.1 uncultured Oscillospiraceae bacterium | reverse complement strand
TCGCTGGTTCGATTCCGGCTCTGGGCACCACATCATCACATGGGCGGGAACCGGAAGGTTCCCGTTTTTTCTCCATCCCGGCTATTCCGTCAGAGGTGTCCATGGACGAAGACAATGCGATTCTGACAATTGAAAGCGCGCAGTGGGAGGCGACCGACTCCCAACCGGAAGCGGTGCGTCTGACAACCGAGGGCCGTATGGTCCGGGTCGGTGATGCATGGGTGCTGATGTATCTCGAACGGGCCGAGTCGGGTATGGGAGGCACGTCCACCACGCTTCGCGTGGCGGACGACGGAACGGTAGCTCTGGTACGCCAGGGCGAGACGACCATGCAGATGCAGTTCAGTCAGGGACGGCAGCACTTGACGAGCATGAGCACACCGTTCGGTGTGATCAATGTCGGGCTGTCGACGCACAAGGTGTCCTCCACGCTTACTCCCCGGGGGGGGAAGCTGGATTTGAGCTACACCATCGACTTCGGAAATCATCACCATGTGAACACCCGTATCCACATCGATGTGCGCGCTCGTGAGGTTTGACGGGTTGAGCCGGTCGCCTGCATGGCACCGGGCATCTTTGGTTGGACCCCGCTCAGTTGACAACGACCACCTTCTGATAGATAATATCATTCGCGTCTGTGGAGGTATGGGATGAGATTTGATATCAAAACCATCGCCAGAACGAGCGGCGCGGCCATGGATATCGAGACCGCGACCGAGCCGGACGCCATCGGACTGACTTTTCCCGGGTTCACGTTCGACCGGTCGGATCCCGTCCGCTTCCAGGGGACGATCCAGAATGCCGGACATGGGCTGCTGGTGCTGTCCGGGACCGCTTCGATCGTATATAACACTACCTGTGCCCGCTGTCTGGCTCCGGTCAGACGGGAGCTGTCAATCGGAATCCGTGAGACCTTCCGGTCGAACCGACCGATTCCAGGAGAGCGGATACAGGAAACGGATCCGGAGGAAGAGGATGATTCCTACGGATACGACGACTACACGGTGGACGTCACGGACGCGATCCGCGAGAACCTGCTGCCCGCCCTGCCCATCCGGGAACTCTGCCGGCCGGACTGTGCCGGGATCTGTCCCGTGTGCGGCGCGGATCTCAACAAGGGGCCTTGCGGATGTCCGTCCGGCCCGAGCGGGGAGAACAACCCGTTTGGACGACTCAAAGATTTGCTGTAAACCGGCGTAACGCCGTTTTCTGACACAACTACGGAGGTAACCAACATGGCTGTCCCGAAACGCAAATGGTCCAAAGCACGGACCCGCCGTTCCCACTCCGCCAACTGGAAACTCACAGTTCCCAACCTGGTCGAGTGCCCTCAGTGCCATACACTCAAGATGCCGCACAAAGTCTGCAAGTCTTGCGGATATTATGCCGGTAAAGAGGTCGTGGCCCAGGCGGAAGCGAAAAAGTCCTGAATCGGATGTCCGGCCCCCGCGGCCGGCGGCAACCGGTGAGGAATCGCGTAAGCTTGAGGAAACAGCGGGGCGTGCCTGGCTCGCTGTTTTTCTTTGTTTTCAAACGGCGGGAGTACCGTGTCTATTACAGATCATAAAACACACAAAATCACCGGCGTGGAACCGGGTGGCATTGCCGCCCGGCTTGGACTGGCCGCGGGTGACGAACTCATGCTTGTAGACGGAAACCCGGTGCAGGATGTGTTCGATTACCGGACCGCCATGGCAACGCCGGAGGTCTGCCTGACAATCCGGAGGAATGGCCGCACGATCGAGTATGAGATCGAAAAAGAGGAAGATGAAGATATCGGCCTGCTCTTTGAAAACGATCTGATGGATACCTGCCGATCCTGTACCAACCGCTGCGTGTTCTGTTTCATCGACCAGTTGCCGCGCGGCATGCGGCCCTCTTTATACTTCAAGGACGACGATCTCCGCATGTCGTTTCTGGACGGCAATTATGTGACTCTCACCAACCTGAGCGATGCCGAGTTTCACCGCCTGGTCGGATATCGATTGTCTCCGATGAACATTTCCGTACACGCACTGGATCCCGGTGTGCGATCCGCCATGATGAACAACCGGTTTGCCGGTAACATCATGGAACGGCTCAGGTATATTGCTGATCGTCCTATTTCGCTCAACATCCAGATTGTTCTGGTGCCCGGCATCAACGACGGAGCTGTTCTCGAGGAGACGGTCACCGGACTTTCGACACTGGGGGACCGGTTGTCGAGCATCTCCGTTGTACCGGTCGGATTGACCCGTTATCGCGCCGAGAACCGGCTTCCGGCCCTGCGTCCCTACGGGCGTATGGAAGCGGCTGCAGTGATTGAAGCGGCACACAGCTGGCAACGCCTTTTTCTGGCGGAACGGGGAACCCGTCTGGTCTATCCGTCCGACGAATTCTACCTGCGTGCCGGGCGGGAGCTGCCGGCTGCGGACAGTTATGAGGATTTTCCGCAGCTTGAGAACGGAGTGGGCATGGTGTCTTTGTTCCGGCAGGAGATGGAGGACGGTCTTGCACAACGCCGGACATCGCCCGCGTGGGAGACCTGGATCCGGGAGCTCACCGAACGTACGCCCGTATCTGTACACGCCGTATCCGGCGCAGACTTTGGACCTCTGCTGGACAGATTTGCAGATGAAATCCGGGCGACATATGGAGTCCGCTGGACCACGCATGCACTGCGGAACTCGTTTTTCGGTGAGACTGTGACGGTTGCGGGATTGTTGACCGGAGCGGACATCGCCGCGCAGACGGCACCCGGATTACAATCGGACCCGGATGGAGTTCTACTGGTACCCGCCACCATGTTGCGTGCGGACGGCGACATGTTTCTTGACGACTGGACGCCGGGACGCCTGGGGAATGAATTGGGCGTCGAGGTGGCTGTCTGTGATGCTGACGCCCCTGGACTGCTCGCATGGCTGGATCAAGCCACCGGATGGAGGATGCCTGAAAATGGGTAAACCGATCGTCGCCGTCGTCGGACGGCCCAATGTCGGTAAGTCGACACTGTTTAATTATCTGGCCGGCAGCCGGCTTTCGATCGTGGACGACACCCCGGGTGTGACGCGGGATCGGCTGTATGCGGAATCTGAATGGCGCGGACGCCCCTTCGTGATCATCGACACAGGCGGCATCGAACCGGATGCGGATGACGTCATTCTGCGCGAGATGCGTATCCAGGCCGGGATCGCTATCGAAACCGCGGATGTCATCGTATTTGTTGTAGACCTCCAGACCGGTATGACTGCCGCTGACGGGGATATCGCGGATCTCCTGCGCAAATCAGCCAAACCGGTTGTACTTGCGGTCAACAAATCGGATCATGTGGGCGGTATGCCTCCCGAAGCCTACGAGTTTTACAATTTGGGTCTCGGAGATCCCTTCCCGATCTCTTCGGTTCACCGGTTGGGCATGGGCGAATTGCTGGATCAGATCCACAGCCTGTTCCCTCCTGATGAAGGAGAAGACGAAACGGATCCGGATATCCGGGTCGCGATCATCGGAAAGCCCAATGCGGGGAAATCATCGCTGGCGAATGTCATGCTGGGGGAAACCCGCACGATCGTTTCCGATATTCCGGGGACTACGCGGGACGCTATCGACTCCCGGCTGCAAAACCGGCACGGACACTACGTGATCATCGATACAGCGGGACTGAGAAAGAAGAGCCGGATCGAAGACAGCATCGAGAAGTACAGCATGATCCGGACGCTGGCCGCAATCGAACGGGCCGATGTCTGTCTCATTCTGGTCGACGCACAGGACGGTCCGACCGAGCAGGACACGAAAGTGGCGGGGCTGGCGCACAATGCGGGCAAGGCCTGCATTCTGGTCGTCAACAAGTGGGATCTGGTGGACAAAGAAACCGGCACGCTCGAACGCTTCCGCAGAGATGTTGCCGAACGGTTTGCATTTATGCAGTATGCTCCGATCGAGTTTATCTCAGCCAAAACCGGACAGCGCGTCGATCGGTTGTTCGAGCGTATCAACCATGTCTATGCCCAGGCGGGGGTCCGGCTGACGACCGGCGTCCTCAACGACCTGTTGTCCGAAGCGGTCGCGATGGTACCTACACCGCAAGACAAGGGACGGCATCTCAAAATATACTATGTGACACAGGTGGCCGTGCGCCCTCCGCAGTTCGTACTGTTCGTGAATGACCAGAATCTTTCCCATTTTTCGTACGAACGATATCTGGAGAATCAATTTAGAAAGAACTTCGGTTTCGAAGGCACACCAATCCGGTTCTACCTCCGTGAACGGGAACGCAAGGGTCTTTGATCCAAGGACACCCGACGAAGACAGAAAGGCTGACAACAGCATGTCAAAACAGGAAATGAACAATATTCGCAACGTTGCGATCATCGCACACGTTGATCACGGCAAAACCACGCTGGTTGATGCCATGCTCCGGCAAAGCGGGATCTTCCGCGAAAACGAGCAGGTGGCCGAGCAGGTCATGGACAGCAACGCGCTCGAGCGGGAACGCGGGATCACGATTCTGGCGAAAAACACAGCGGTCGTCTACAAAGACACATGGATCAACATTGTCGACACCCCGGGACACGCAGATTTTGGCGGCGAAGTCGAGCGGGTACTCAAAATGGTCGACGGCGTTCTGCTGGTGGTCGACGCGTTCGACGGTCCGATGCCGCAGACACGGTTTGTCCTCCGCAAGGCGTTGGCCATGCGGCTGGTTCCGGTGGTGGTCATCAACAAGACCGACCGCCCCGACGCGCGCCCTGCGGAAGTGGTTGACATGGTGCTCGACCTGTTCATCGAACTCGGCGCTGACGAAGACCAGCTTGATTTCCCGGTTGTATACGCATCCGCCCGCCTGGGCGTCGCGTCCCGGGGAAAACCGCCCGCTGAGGACGGGAACATTCTCCCGCTGCTGGACGCGGTGGTCGAGCACATCCCCTGTCCCGTGGGAGACAGCGAGGCACCGCTTCAAATGCTGGTGTCCAATATCGATTACGACAACTATATCGGCCGGATTGCCATCGGACGTATCGAACGGGGCAGTATCCGGATGGGACAGCAGGCCGCTGTATGCGGGGAAACCGGGCCGGGCGTCCGCAATACCCGGATCGCCAGACTACTTCGGTTCAGCGGATTGAGCCGCCAGGAAATCTCATCCGCCGGTGTCGGTGAAATCGTGTGTGTGGCGGGTATCCCGGACATTTCCATCGGAGAGACCATTTGCGCGACTGACGCCATCGAGCCGCTCGATTTTGTTAACATCGACGAACCGACCATCGCAATGACGTTCTCTGTCAACGACAGTCCGTTTGCCGGCCGGGAAGGCAAGTACGTCACTTCCAGGCACCTGCGCGACAGGCTGTTCCGCGAGATCGAAACCAACGTGAGCATGCGGCTGGAGACGACCGATACCACCGAATCGTTTGTGGTCAAGGGGCGTGGTGAACTGCACCTGTCTATCCTGGTGGAGACGATGAGGCGGGAAGGGTATGAGTTCCAGATCTCCAAACCCAAGGTCATTCTGCATGAGGTGGACGGGATCCAGTGCGAACCCATCGAGGTGCTGGTGGTCGATGTTCCCGACGAATATGTCGGCGTTGTGATCGAAAAGCTGGGATCCCGGAAAGCCGAAATGACCGGAATGCATCCGCCTGAAAAAGGGTATACCCGGATGGAGTTTTCCATCCCCTCCCGCGGGTTGATCGGATACCGGTCTGAGTTTTTGACCGACACCAGAGGCAATGGTATAATGAGCAGCACGATTTCCGGGTACGAGCCTTGGAAAGGCGAGATTGACATCCGCAGCCACGGGGTCCTGGTCGCGTGGGAATCCGGCGATGCCATGACATACGGTTTGTACAACGCACAGGAACGCGGCAACCTGTTTATCTCACCCGGGCAGCCGATTTACGAGGGCATGATCGTTGGTTCCAGTCCTAAAAACGAGGACATCGTCGTCAATGTGTGCAAGAAACAGCACGTGACCAACATGCGTGCGTCCGGTTCGGATGACGCACTCCGTCTGGTGCCGCCGATTGTGATGAGCCTCGAACAATGCATGGAGTTTGTCTCCGACGACGAACTGATCGAGGTTACACCAAAAAGCATCCGGTTGCGGAAGCGGATTCTGAACAGCGAACAGCGTGCAAAGACCCGTTCGCGCAAGGCTGACTGAGTATCCGGATCCGATACCGGGGAGAACGGCATGATATCTGCGAAAGTATTTAAAACGCTGTTTGCGTTGTGTATCGTGGTTGCGGTTGTGACCGCCGCCTTTGTCGGCTTCATCCTTGGATATGATTATGTGCGGGAGCAGAATGTCCGGCTTGAAAAGTTGCAGAGCGGTATTCTGACGATTACGGAAGAGACGCCCGGGTCTACGATGATCGTGATCCCGCGAGGTTCCGACACCAAAGAGATCGCCGCCATCCTGGAAGAAGCGGAAGTCATCAAAAACACAATGCTGTTCACTTTGCTTTCCAAGATCAACGGATTCGACGGCACCTACCTTGCGGGAACACATTACGTAACCGACGAGCTCAGTTATGATGAGATCATGTTTTTACTCTCGCAGCAACCCCAGTCGATCGAGGTGACTTTCAAGGAAGGGTTGTCCTATCTGCAGATGAAGGAGACGTTGACACAGGCAGGCGTCATGTATGACGAAGCTGCACTGGACAAGATCGTCAACAAACCGTCCCTTTTTACCGAATACGACTTTGTAGCCGGCATCCCGAGCGGATCCGGCCGCCAGTTCGCACTCCAGGGATATCTGTTCCCGGACACCTACCGGTTTGATAAGAACACGCTAGAAGAAGATATCATCGCTAAGTTTCTGGCCAACGCGGAGATCAAAATCCAGAAAGCCTATTACGAACGGGCGGAGCGACTGGGCATGACCATGGACCAGGTGATCACGCTGGCGGCCATCATCGAAAAGGAAAGCAGCAGCCTGCAGGACATGCGCGATGTTTCCGGGGTCTTCCACAACCGGATGCGCTCCGGGGATCCTTCGATGAATTATCTCCAATCCTGTGCGACAATCAACTATCTGCGTGAGCAAAAAGGGCTTCCTCCGGTATTGGTCGTATCCGAAACCGACATGGCGATCAACAGTGTCTACAATACGTATCGTAATCCGGGTTTACCGCCGGGACCGATCTGTTCGCCGGGTCTTCAGGCGATCCAGGCTGCCCTGTACCCAATGTCACACGGGTACTACTATTTTGTGGCAGACGGGGAGGGCAATAACGTCTATTCATCCACACTGGCAGAACACGAGGCGAAAATCGCGCAGTACTACCCGGACGAGTAGACCGAAGAACCCCGCGGATCCTGTTGTACACCCGGATTAGTAACAGCGCCGGTCTCCGTGCAGGAGACCGGCGCTGTTGTGTACGGATCCGTTCGGGTAAATGCGGGCCCGGAACCGCAGCGCGGGTTTCAGAGATCGGTCTGGTAGTCGACGACCGCCCGTGCGGAGCGAACGCCCGAGACGAAACGGGAGACCTCTTTATGTGCCGGATGGTTCTGGTAATTTTTTAGATCTTCCGGGCTCGCGAATCGAGTAATGAGCACCATGTCATAAGGTTCCCGGTCCGCACCGATGTCACGGTGCAGCTCCATGGACAGAATCTCCGGTATGAGAGGTCTCAAAGCCTCCAACCGGCTGCGCACGAGCGCCATGTTGTCCACTTTGGATCGGCCGTCCGCTTCGTCCAGAAATTTCCACATCACAATATGGGTAATCATGTTTCTACCTGCCTTTATGCGTTATTGGAGACTTTATCCAGCAAATGTCCAAACCACACGCGCAGTTTCCGGTCGAACTGGAACTGTGTGAGGGTTTCGGTTATCACCACCATCAGAATCGGTCCAAACAGGAATCCGGCCAATCCGAAAAGCGAGACACCCACAAGCATCGAAAAGAGCGTAGTCATCGGATGCATGCGAAGTGCTGACCCCAGGATGGTCGGTTCAATAAAACGTCGCAGAACCGTCATAGCCGCCAGCGCAACGATAGCGCCCACCGCCCCGAACACATTGCCTGTAATCGCCATATAAACCGCGACCGGTACAAACGTGACCCCCAGTCCCAGTACAGGCAGAAAATCGAGGATAGCAGCCGCCAGCGCCAATACGACCGCATAAGGCATGTCGATGACGAACAGCGACACCAGCGCGAGCAGGTAAGTGATGACCAACAGGAGAAAATATCCGCCGATGGTCCGGAATAAAGTGGAAAAAAGACGATTGATGAGTTGCACCGCGTTCATTAAAAAAGATTCGCTTGGCACATTGCGTTTCAAAAAGGCACGCACCGCACGTTTCTCCGTCAAGAAATAGAAGCCGGACACGATCACCACAATTACCATAAAAAAGAACACCGGCAAACCGGAAAACATGCCGAGCACGAAATTGAGGAGGGACGTGGCGACTACCGGGATCTGTTTGAGCGCAAACTGCTGGAACGAATACAACTCTTCTTCGATGGTGGTAATGACTGAAGCGGGCAATGAGCCGCCAAGCCGCTCGGCCAGGCCTTGAATCGAATCCAGAATATCACGGATGTTCTGGGCGCTGAACAGGGAAGGCAATTTATCGACCAGGTTCTTGATCTGTGCGCCTCCGACGACCGCGATCAGGATGATCAGGCCGACCAGACACAACAGGAGGAGGATAAAGAAAATGATTCCAAGAACGGTACCCGCGCTGCGTTTACGCCGGCGGGTAGCGGGTTTTTGCTGTCCACGGACAAAAAGAGGCGTGACGAGAGGGCGGGACTGATCCGAAGCATCCTCTTCCTCGTCGTCCTCTTCCACTTTCAATTCTGTTATAGCCCTGCCGGCATAGTGCCGCTTCCGAATACGCCGGATCAACAGCATAACACCGGTGGACATTCCGGAAGAGGCGCGGGCGAGGACAAATCCGATGAGAAAAGGGATCAGAATCCAAAACAGCTTGAACCCGGCATACAGCGCAGCAAGGACTAAAGTTGCGATCAATACATACTTAATGATCGACATGACGATCGCTTTGTCCTGGGCGTAACGGTCGACGACCGGTTCCTGCATCTTTCCGACGACCTTTCCTGCGTATGTCCCCTCCGTCAGATCAAGCCGCGGGAACGGTATAATAGACCACTCCAATTGTAGCAACGAGAAGCAAGGTTGCCAACAGATATTTCCAGTCGGCCGGAAAAGCGTTTGCGGCGGCAGTGTGGCCCGGTTTGTGTCCGCCGACCCCTCCGGCCATCAGGGTAAGCGGAACGACGACTGCGGCGGAGAGGAAGAACGCGGCGATCGATGCGTACAAGAGCGGTTCACCGGTCTGTGCATACCGGGCGAAGGTAGCTGCAGACAACTGCGGCAGAATAGGACGTATGAGCCGGATAGAGGCATTCAAAGCGAAGTGGGCTGCGATACAGGGCATCAGGCTGTCCGTGTGCACACGTAGATACCCGAGTATCAATCCTGCCCCAAACGGTGCAGCCAGAAACAGAGGGTCGCAGTGGAAAACGGCAAAGGCTGCGGAAGTCAGCAGAGTGGCGGACAAGCGCCCGCCCGCATGGATCATCGATCCCTGCAGGACACCTCGAAACATCATCTCTTCCAGAATGGCGGGCAGCAGAGCGGATACAAGAAGCAGCAGCAGGACGGATTCAAGTCCGGTCGCGGAAAAATCCGCGGGCAGGATGGTCAGGGGGAGTTTCATGCCGGCCTTTGCC
>CAZBKR010000068.1:4779-10174 GCA_964492455.1 uncultured Oscillospiraceae bacterium | reverse complement strand
GAGCGCCTCAAACACCAGCCGCTCCCCGCTCACGGGGTGGAAAAACGCGAGCCGGCAGGCATGCAGACCAAATCCGTCTCCTGTACCCATTCGTCCTCCATAGCGCGTATCTCCGACAATCGGGTGGCCGGCGTGTGCCAGTTGGACCCGAATCTGATGGGCGCGGCCGGTCTCCAGCCGCACGAGCATCAACATGCCGTCCGGATTCGCGGAATGCGAAAGAACACGATAGTGCAACACCGCTTCTTTGCCTTCCGTCCCGTCCTCCGATACCGACACATGACCGGTTCTGTCGTCTTTTGACAAAAACCCGTGCAGAGTTCCTTCCGGTTGCTGGCTGGTGCCCGAGACGACGGCGAGGTATTCCTTTTCCATCTTTCGGGTGCGCACCTGCTCCGAGAGTCTGGACGCGCCTTTCGAGGTACGCGCAAACACCATCACCCCGCCAACCGGACGATCCAGCCGGTGTATCAGCCCCAGAAAAACATTCCCGGGTTTCGCGTATTTCTCCCGGAGATAGGATTTCAGGATTGTCAGCATGTCGGGAGCGTCACTTCCGTCGGACTGCGACAACACCCCGCAGGGCTTGACCGCCACCAGCAGGTGGTTGTCTTCATACAGGATAGGAATGTCCGGAACGCGCTCAGTCATCGGCCTGCCATCTCCCAGTCGCACCACAGGGCAAAACCAGTTTTCTGGCAGTGGCTGGAAGCCCCAGCTCCTCCGATTGGATCTTGCCGCCCCGTCCGTTCAGGACCAGAGAGAGGATGTCTCCAAGTACCGAGGGAGCCAGTCCGGTCGTATAGGAATTGATGAAAAAGAAAAGCGGCCGGTCGGACAGCAGTCCGGCACACAACTCCACCAGTCCGTACAAGGCGTCTTCGAGACGCCAGAGTTCGCCGGATGGCCCCCGTCCATACGCCGGCGGATCCATCAGGATGCCGTCGTACTGCCGGCCCCGGCGCAGTTCGCGCTCGACGAACTGGCGCGCATCCTCTGTGAAAAATCGCACATAGGCATCTTCCATGCCGGAAAGCTGCAGGTTGCGTCTTGCTTTTGCATTCATCCCCTTGGAGGCGTCGAGATGGACGGTTTCGGTGGCGCCGGCTTTGGCACAGGCCACGGTGGCCGCCCCCGTATAGGCAAACAGGTTGAGTACACGCACCTCGGAACCTGCCTTCGCGCGGGCGCGGATGGAGGACGCCATCTCGTCCCAGTTGGCTGCCTGTTCCGGAAACAGCCCGGTATGTTTAAACCCGGTCGGTTCGACCGAAAACGCCAATTCTCCGCATACGCCGGGATAGCGGACGGTCCACGCGCCGGGATGCTTCTGTTGCGTCTGCCAATGCCCGCCGCCTTCCCGGCTGCGGCGGTATACCGCATGCGGCCGGGGATATGCGTCCGACATCCAGTCCCCGCGCGGCCAGATCGCCTGCGGGTCCGGACGCTGCAGCACGACGTCCCCCCACCGTTCGAGTTTCTCTCCGTCTCCCGCGTCTATCAGCTCAAAATCCTGCCACCGATCGGCAATCCACATATAGTCTTCGTCTCCTCCGGTCAGAAATCACACCGTCTGGCAACCGTCCGGTGCCAAACCTCCCCGCCGCGCAAAACAAGGCCGGTACAGATAGGCAGGGAACCATGGTTTATTATATGATAAGACACGTTCTTATGTTCATACCGCCGGGTGCGGTGGTTAGTGAGGTGATGGTATGCCGCGTTCCTTCCACATCCTGCTGTGCGACGACGATCCGGTCGTGCACGAGTCGCTGGGCCTCTATCTGGATGCAGAAGGGTTCTCCCACAGTTCAGCCTATGATGGCACGGCGGCACTGGAGCATATCGAAACCGATCATCCCGACCTGGTGGTGCTCGATCTGATGATGCCGCGCATGAACGGCGCGGACGTCTGCCGGGAGATCCGGAGAACCAGTAACCTTCCGATCATCATGCTGACCGCCAAAGGCGAGGAAATCGACCGGGTGGTCGGGCTGGAGCTCGGAGCGGACGATTACATTGTCAAACCTTTCAGCCCCCGCGAGGTGATCGCACGCATCAAAGCGGTACTGCGCCGGATCGCGGATCCCGTAGAACCCGGCTCCGTACTTCGGTTCGAAGGATTGGAGATCAGCCTCGACAACTATCAGGTCAAGATCGACGGGCAACCGGTCCCTTGTACTCCCAAAGAAGTGGAAATCCTGCATCTTCTGGCCTCCCATCCCGGCCAGGTCATGGATCGCGAACAAATCCTGTCCAAGGTGTGGGGGTACGACTATTTCGGTGACACCCGCACGGTAGACACCCACATCAAGCGCATCCGTCAGAAAATCTGCACGGAGGACAGTCCGTGGGGACTCTATACCGTGTATGGCGTGGGGTATAAATTTGAGATGGCCGGACGGTCCCGACACTGAGGCGCATAAATGTTCAAAAGCCTGTATCTTCGCAGGACGATCCTGCTGGTGATTGCCACAGTTGTATTGTGTGCTGTTCTGACAGCCGGACTGTACAGCGTCGTATCCCGGTACGTGTTCGCCGACCTGAAAACCGCTGAACTGACCGACACCTGTTATTCGGTCAGTTTGCAGGTTTCCAACTACTATATTTCCACGCGTCCCTATGAATATGAACGCGTGCAATCCCTGATCACAGCCTACGCGGAAGTTTTCAATACCAATCTGCTGGTCTTCGATTATGCCGGCGACCCGTTGTTTTCGTCCTACGACGAGGCCGAAATCGGACCGGTGACCGACCTGATCACGGCACTGAGTCCGGATCTGCAAAGGGTGTTGAACGGGGAACCGGGCGGGCGCGCCCAACCGGGCGACTACTCGCGGTTTGTGATTATCGGAGCACCGGTGCTCGTGGGAGGTCAGGTACTCGGTGCGGTGTATCTCATCACACCGATGCGTGAGGTCACCGCCGCCCTGTCCGGACTCCTGCGAACCCTGCTGCTTTCTTCTCTGGCGGGTGCTCTGCTGATGGCGTTTCCCGCTTATTATTTTTCCAAGCGCCTGTTGAATCCGCTGCACGAGATCAAGAACGTTGCCAACGCGATGTCCAATGGCAACTTCCGCATCCGTGCCGGACGCAGGTACCGGGGAGAATTCGGGGAACTGGCAGCCGCCTTTGACAATCTCGCGGACAACCTGTCGGTCAGCATCGCAGCCCTGTCGCTGGAGCGCACACGTCTCCGTCAGGTGCTGGACGGGTTGGCGGAAGGGATCGTCGCCATCGACAGGCAAGGGGTTGTCACCCATGTCAATCCCGCCATCCGCCGGATGTTCGGCCGCGCGGCCGGCGAAGGGTCGGCTCGCGAAGCCGTGATTCCGGACCTGTCGATCTGGTCGGATTTCGACCGGGCGGTACAGGAGAACATCTCGCTATCGCGCAACCTTCTGGTGGACGGGCAATCGATCCGGGCGGCGGTCACCCCGATTCTGGACGAAGATGGCACGACGGCAGGCGCGGTCGGTTTGTTCCGCGACATCACAGAATCCCAGCGGCTCGAGCAAACCCGGCGGGATTATGTCGCCAATGTGTCCCATGAAATGCGCACGCCTTTGACCGCTATGCGCGCTCTGGTCGAGCCGCTCGCAGACGGAATGGTGGCAGCGGAACCCGACCGGAGAAGATATTACAGCATGCTGTTGAGCGAAATCACCCGGTTGACCCGTTTGATCAACGATATGCTGGAACTGTCCCGGTTACAGGCCGGCACGGTGTCAATGAACAAAACCGCTGTATCCCTGCGTTCCCTTCTGGAGGATGTATCAGCCAAATACGGCGGTGTGGCGGAGGAATCGGACATCCGGCTGGCAACGCCTTACCGTGATCAACCGGATCACACGGTATTTACCAACCGCGACCGCATCGAACAGATATTGTTTATCCTGCTCGACAACGCGGTCAAATACACGCCGACCGGTGGATGCATTACATTGGACAGTGATCTGGACCAGGCAACCGGGAAGGCATGGATTCGGGTGGAAGACACCGGCATCGGGATTGCGGCTGAGGATTTGCCGCACGTTTTTGAACGCTTCTACAAGGCGGACAAATCCAGACGTCCCACCTCGGGGACCGGCCTGGGTCTTTCAATCGCCCGTGAAATCCTGGACGCATTGGGAGAAGACATTACGGTAGAGAGCACGCCCGGGCGCGGAACCGCATTCCGGTTCTCCCTCGCCCTGGCGGAGACGGAGGAGGCCACATGACAGCATACGAAACCGAACAGGATCCTGTCCAGGGATCCCGGGTGAATCAAATGATCGCAAAAAGCGGACTGTGCTCCCGACGTGAAGCGGACCAATGGATTGCCGCGGGCCGGGTGACCGTCCGGGGCAACCCGGCAAAACCCGGGGATCGGGCTTCTTCACCCGATGAGATCTCAATCGACGGCCGTCCTCTCCCGGTACCAGACCCCCCGGTGATTCTCGCACTCAACAAACCGGTCGGCATCATCTGTACCACCGACCCGCGGGTCAACGACAATGTCATCGATTTCCTGGGGTATCCGGGCCGGATCTTTCCGATCGGACGGCTGGACCGGGATTCCCGCGGATTGCTCCTGCTGACCAGCGACGGCAGCATCGTCAATCCCATCCTGCGTGCATCGAACGCACACGAAAAAGAATACAAGGTACGTGTAGACCGTCCGTGTGACGACGCCTTTCTGCGTTCGATGGCGGCCGGTGTACCGATCCTCGACACCCGTACACTGCCATGCCGGGTGACCCGAACCGGGCAGAACTCGTTCCGGATAGTCCTCCGGCAGGGACTGAATCGTCAGATCAGGCGGATGTGCGAGCATTTCGGATATGAGGTGGTCGATCTCGAACGTGTCCGGATCATGAACATCGCGCTCGGTAACCTGAAACCCGGACAAGTGCGGGTTCTGACGCCCAAAGAGATCCGCGACCTCAAAGCACTGCTTGACCGATAGGGATCGGGATTCCACTCCCGATCTGATTTCAACCGATCTTTGCACCGTGATAAAATACACTTTATTCGAACACGCGGAGGTTCCTATGAAAATCGTAGTCCTGGCCGGCGGACTGAGCCATGAACGCGACGTCTCGATGTCCTCGGGCAGCCAGATTGCCAACGCCTTACGTAAAGCGGGCCACCGGGTCCTCCTGGTCGACGCCTATACCGGATGGTCCGGACCGGATCCGCTCACCTCTCCTGACTTTATTTTTCCATCGGACGAGGAAGCCCCTCCTTACACCTATGTGATTCCGGAAAAAGAACCAGATCTGGACGCGCTCCGCAAGGCCTCCGGCAACAAAGATGCCCTGCTGGGTCCCCATGTGCTGGATTTATGCCGCGCTGCGGATCTGGTGTTCATCGGATTGCACGGGGGAATGGGTGAAAACGGGATGATCCAGGCCAC
>CAZBKR010000068.1:0-4679 GCA_964492455.1 uncultured Oscillospiraceae bacterium | reverse complement strand
TGGTGTTCATCGGATTGCACGGGGGAATGGGTGAAAACGGGATGATCCAGGCCACCCTCGAAGTCATGGGCATCCGTTTTACAGGAACCGGTTATGCGGGATGCCTGCTCGCCATGGATAAAGACCTTTCCAAAATTCTGATGCGGACCGCCGGCGTGCTGACCCCCGGGTGGACGGTACTGGAGAAAAGCGACGATGCCGCAACCATCCGCGGCAAGACCGATTCAATCGGATTCCCTTGCGTCGTCAAACCCTGCAGCAACGGCTCAAGTATCGGCGTTGCCATGGTCGACTGCCCGGAAGAACTCCAGGATGCGGTACGTGCAGCCCTGCGTTTCGAGGATCGTGTGATGGTGGAAAAGAAAATCACTGGCCGCGAGTTTTCCATCGGGGTACTGGGTGGTACCGCACTGCCGGTTATCGAAATCGCACCGGTGGAAGGTTTTTACGATTATGCAAATAAATACCAGCCCGGACGCGCCATAGAAACCTGCCCGGCAGAGCTCCCGGAACCGGTTGCAGCGGCGATGCAGGCTTCCGCACGGCAAGTCGGGGATATACTGCGACTGGGGGATTACTACCGGGTCGACTACATGCTGAACGCAGACGGGTTTTACTGTCTCGAAGCCAATACACTGCCCGGGATGACTCCCGCCAGCCTGATCCCTCAGGAAGCAGCTGCTGTAGGGATCGGGTATGTCGAACTGTGTGACCGGATTGTCCGGCTGGCCTGTAAACGCCAGCCATCCTGAAGGGCAGGCCTAAAAGGAACCGGTTGCGCTGCATCCGTTTTTTTATTCTTCCAGCAGCGCGCTGTCGTTCCCGTCCGCGAGCGCGCGGGCCAGCCGGTCCGCGTGCATCCCGCGGGATCCTTTGACGAGAACGACATCCCCCCGGTTGATCACCTGCGTGAGACACTCGTAAGCGTCGCGCAACGTGGCACATGCCTGGAGATGAACCCCGGATCGCCCTCTACCTGCTGAGACAGCCTCTTTTGCGCCCGATAAAATCCACCCTGCCATGCTTCCGATCGTAACCAGAACGTCCACACCTTGTTCCACTGCCAGCCGACCCGCCTCTTCGTGGGCGGTTTTCGCGTGAGATCCCAGCTCATACATGTCGGCGAGTACCGCAATATGCCGGCCAGCAGCGTGAAACGCCATCAACGCCTCCAGTCCGCTGCGAACTGAATCCGGACTCGCGTTGTAGGAGTCGTCGATGATCTGGAGTCCGTTCCCCTCCCGGAGCTGTTGCCGCAACGCGGCACCGTGATAATGACGCATTCCCTCTGCAGCCGTAGCGGGATCCACTCCCAGATCGTCCGCCACCGCAGCCGCAGCCAGTGCGTTACGGACATGGTGCATGCCGAGGACAGGTAACCGAACAGGTGTGCGTCCGCGGGGATGTACGAGAGTAAAGGTGGTCTGTCCCTCTCCGACATGCACATCTTCCGCGCGGTAGGCGCACCAGGTACCGGTTCCGAACCATACGGCCGGCACACCGGTCTCGCCGCGCATCGCCGCGAGCAGCGGATCGTCTCCGTTTAGGAACAAGGTGCCGCCGTCCGGCGGGAAGCCTTGCGCTATACCGAGTTTTTCTGCACGGATGGCTTCCCGGCTTCCGAAAAACTCAATATGAGAGATGCCGATATTGGTTACGACGGCATGTGTCGGACGCGCCAGGGATGACAGCAGGGGAATTTCTCCGGGACTGGAGGTTCCCATTTCGATCACCGCGGCGGTATGGGACCGTTCAAGACACAACAGTGTCGCCGGCATCCCGATTTCGTTGTTGAAGTTGCCTTTTGTCCGTAGAACCGAAAAGACCGGGGACAATGCATCCGCGATCATCTCTTTGGTGCTGGTTTTGCCCACACTGCCGGTCACCCCGACCACCGGAATAGCGAAACGGGAACGATACCACGCGGCAAGCCGCTGCATCGCGATCAGTGTGTCCTCCACCTCTATCCAGCCCCTGCTTTCATCCCGGGGCGGCAGGACACCGGCAGTCCGGGCGAAAAGGGTGGCGGCCGCTCCGGCCTGTAGTGCCAGCGGAATGAAGGTATGCGCATCAAAACGTGCGCCTACGATCGGAATAAAAAGAGATCCCGGCGCGACGGAACGACTGTCAGTTGACACCGATCCTACCGCGGTGGATGCCTCCCCGCATGCGAGACGGCCCGCTGTCGCCTCGGCGATTTCCTGTAACGTGATGGGTTCCATACCGCGGATCCTCCTGCTCCCCGCTTTTCCGGATTCATACCGTCTGCCGGGATGCAAAAAAAGCGGCAAAGCCGCAACAATGACATTGTAGCATATTCCTGCCGCCTTGCTCCGGATGGCGACACCCGCGCGAGTGATTTCTCTAAATCGACGAGACAGGTCCCGCGAACTTCTCCGGATTGGCACAAGCTCCGACCTTGTCAGAGCAGTATAATGGAATCAGGAAAGAACAGACATGCGGCGCAACAGGAACCGGCCCCGAGACGCACGAAAACCAGCAATGGAAGGGAACCATTCCAAACCACTCCCGTCCCCTTAAGTCTGAAACCTTTTCTTGCAGGGATTGGCCTCTCCGGCCGGGAACCGGAGACAGTTCGGAAGCCGAGGTTGATAGCTGACAGTCAAACCGAACGGGAAAACTGATATACCCGGTCCAACTCCAGTTAAAGTCATGGTTTACAAAGCATGACGGACGGTTTTCGTGGACGGACGAACTTCGGATCGGCAAGGGTTGTGCGACATTGACGGGACGGCGGGCGAAAAGCCCTCCGTCCCCTATTTATTGGGATCAGGCCCCCCGCCTCAGGCGGAAGTCCGCCCGGCCGCCGAGCGAAAAATCTCTTCGATGTCGGCATGCATGACGCCTTCTTCGTATCGTTTTTCTCCATCCACATAAAACGCGGGGACATAGAAATAATCGTGGCGACGGGCGAAATCACGATGCTGGCTCTCGTCGACGACCTCCAGCGGCACTTCGCGCAGTTCAGGGTTTGCTTCCAGCATGGCGTCCACTTTCCGCATCATACGAATGCAATACGGACATCCGCGCAATACAAACAACGTAACTTTTTTCATGTGAATCCGCCTCCTTTGTCTTGTTTCTCATTTTACAGGCAGATCTTGCACCCGTTCAGTGCGCATGTTACAATCAAGAAGCTTTGATAATCAAACTAAACGAATAAAGGAGGCCCCCATGCAGACGTTTAAAGGCATCGAACGATTGTCCGACAGGGTTCGGCTACCGGACCTCAAGAAACATTTGCAATACGCGGCGGAAAAGTTCGGAGACCAGGACGCCTACTTGTTCCGCAGAGTCCCGAAAGGCGAAGTGTACGCCCGTTCCTACCGCCGTTTGCTGGCTGATGTCGAAGCACTGGGCACGCAGCTGCTTGCGATGGGGTTGGGCAAAAGTCACATCGTCATCGTCGGTGCCAACAGTTACGAATGGGTGGTCGCACACCATGCGGTCGTCGGCGGTGTCGGCGTATCGGTCCCGCTCGATCGGCAGTTGCCTGAGACGGAAGTCGTCAATCTGACACGGCGCGGACAGGCGGCAGCCTTTATCTTCCATCCCAGGCACCTCCCGGCTGCGATGGCGGTCGCTCGCGAATTGCCCGGAGTTCGCCACTTTATCTGTATGGATCCGGAGCGGCTCGAAGCTCCGATGCCTGAAGATCCGCGTTTCGTAGGTATGGATGCGCTGATCGAACAGGGACAATCCCTGATCGCGTCGGGCGACCGGTCGTTTGTGGATGCGAAAATCGATCCCGAGGAGATGTGTTCTCTGCTGTTTACCTCCGGTACGACCGCCAACAGCAAGGGCGTCATGCTCAACCATCGCAATATCTGCGCCAACGTCTACTCTTCGGTTCGCGTACTGGAAATCGGCCGGGGGGAGCGGTATCTCTCCATCCTCCCGCTGCACCACACGTTTGAAAACACCGTCGGGGTGTACATCATGACATATTACGGAGCCACCATCTGTTTCACGGACGGGCTGCGTTATCTGACCGATAACCTCAAGGAATGGAAGATCAACGTCATGCTGGGCGTTCCGCTTCTGTTTGAAAACATATACAGACAGATTCAGAAGAATCTGGAAAAGACCGGTAAAGAGGCTCTCGTAAAACATATGCTCCGGCTGACCGGTCTGTTGCGGAAAGTCGGCATTGATGTCCGTCGAAAAATCTTCCACCAGATTCATGAGGCGCTGGGCGGCAACATCAATCTGTGCGTTTCGGGCGCGGCCGCGCTCGACGAAGAAGTCGTACGTTTCTTTGACGGCATCGGAATCGACTTTTTCTGCGGATACGGGTTGACCGAGACCTCACCGGTCGCATGTTGCGGAAACCGCTTCGTGAATGCGTTCGGCAGTGTCGGTCAGCCCATCCCGGATGTCGAAATCGCCATCGATACCGAAGAGACAGAACCCGGCCCGCAGTCTTTCGGCGAAATCCTGATCAAAGGGCCGAACGTCATGCTCGGGTATTATCAGAATCCGGAGGACACCGCCGAGGTGCTGCAACCGGACGGATGGTTCCGGTCCGGTGACATCGGCTATCTCGACAAGAAGGGGTGTGTGCATATCACCGGAAGGCTCAAATCCATGATTGTCCTGACCAACGGGAAAAAAGCCTTCCCGGAGGAAATCGAATTCCTGCTCGACCACATTCCGGG
>CAZBKR010000067.1:0-10242 GCA_964492455.1 uncultured Oscillospiraceae bacterium | reverse complement strand
GTCCGGCCGGAGGGTCGAACACGCCGTGTACCAGTCCGGTGTACGCCTTGGTCATCCCGGTTGACACCAGTACATGATGGGCATGTCCATTGACGGCAAGGACCACCAGGCCGGAGGTGTCCCTGTCGAGCCGGTTGACCGGATGAAGCGGATCCGGGCTGAGCTCGACTGTGAGCCCGTCACGCCCGTGCAGATAGGTCGGGTGGGTTACCATGCCGGAAGGCTTGGAAACCACGACAATCCAGTCATCGGCATACAGTACCTCGACCCCCGCCACAGAACGCAGGCGGCAGCCATCGGAGCCGTGACCGAAGGTGGCGACAATGGATTGCCCCTCACGAACCGGATCGATCATTCGCGCGGGTGTTCCATCCACCAGAAGCGACCCGTACAACCTGATCTTTTTTGTTAACAAACGGGACATGCCCGTCCGCGCGCACAAGACGTCCACTGCGCGTTTTCCATCGTCTTCCGATGTGACTTTATGTTTCAGAACCATGGATACCAGTTTATTGCATGCGGACAGTCTTCACAATCCACGGCAGATCCGGGATGTGCATTTGCATAGATGCAATAGCTGGAAATAGTAAAAATTCGGGAGAAAATATGCAAATTTGCATTGCCCAAACCGGGCACTGATGATATCGTATTATGTCGGGAGGTGAGTCCATCCATGGGTGTTAACACATTGACTGAAAATGAAAAAAAAGAACAGCTCAACGAGGTCGTCGAAGCGCATAAAGCGGACGGCAGAAAAGCGATGATGAGCGTGCTCCAGAAAGCGCAGGCCATTTACGGCTATCTGCCGCTCGAGGTGCAGAAAACGGTGGCCGAAGGACTTGGCGTTTCTGTGGCCGAAGTGTACGGCGTCATCACGTTCTATTCATTCTTTTCATTGAAACCGAAGGGTGAGAACCAGATCAACGTCTGTCTCGGCACCGCCTGTTATGTCAAAGGCGCCAGCAAGGTGCTCGATGCCATCCAGGAAAACCTCGGCATCAAGACCGGCGAGTGCACGCCCGACTTCAAGTTCTCGATCAATGCCTGCCGCTGTGTGGGGGCGTGTGGATTGGCTCCGGTCATCATGATCGGTGACGACGTGTACGGCAGGTTGACTCCTGGCGAAATCCCGGCCATCCTCGCAAAGTACAAGGAGGTTTGAATCCATGCCTGCAACTCAGACTGTAGCCACCAGGCTTGAACAGACGGACTTTTTCAACCGCCAGTACCGAATCGCGCTGCGCAACTGCGGAATCATCGATCCTGAATCGATCGACGAGTATATCGCGTTGGATGGATACCGCGCGCTGATCGATATTCTGACACAGAAAACAGACCCGAAAAAAATCATCGCGGACCTCAAGGCTTCCGGTCTTCGCGGCCGCGGCGGTGCCGGGTTCCCTACCGGTACCAAGTGGGAGTTTGCCGCAGTACAGCCCGCCGGCGTCAAATATGTCTGCTGCAACGCGGATGAAGGCGATCCGGGTGCGTTCATGGACCGTTCGATCCTTGAAGGAGATCCGCACAGCGTGCTGGAGGCAATGACCATTGCGGGATACGCGATCGGTGCTTCTCAGGGATTCATCTATATCCGCGCAGAATATCCGCTGGCTGTTTCGCGTCTGGAGAAGGCAATTGCGCAGGCCAAGGAATACGGGCTGCTGGGCAGCGATATCCTCGGCAGCGGTTTTTCTTTCGATCTGGACATCCGGCTGGGTGCCGGTGCATTTGTGTGTGGTGAAGAAACCGCGCTGATGCGTTCCATCGAAGGCAAACGTGGAAATCCCATCCCGCGTCCTCCGTTTCCAGCGGTCAAAGGTCTGTTTGACCGTCCGACCATTCTCAACAATGTCGAAACCTATGCCAACATCCCGGTCATTCTGCGCAACGGACCCGATTGGTTTGCATCTATCGGGACCCAGCGCAGCAAAGGCACCAAGGTGTTTGCGCTGGGTGGAAAAGTCAACAACGTCGGGTTGGTCGAGATCCCGATGGGAACAACCGTCCGCGAGATCGTATACGGAATCGGTGGCGGCATCCCGGAAGGCAAAGCGTTCAAGGCGGTCCAGACGGGCGGTCCTTCCGGCGGCTGCATTCCCGCGGAGCACCTCGATACCCCGATCGAATATGAAACGCTGACCGCCATCGGTTCGATGATGGGGTCAGGCGGCATGATCGTCATGGACGAAGACAACTGCATGGTCGACATTGCGAAGTTCTTCCTCGAGTTCACCGTGGATGAGTCCTGCGGCAAATGTTCGGTGTGCCGGATCGGCACCCGCCGCATGCTTGAGATTCTCGAGAGGATTACAAACGGAGAGGGTGTCGAGCAGGATCTTGTTGAACTGGAGCGAGTTGCGCTGGCACTGAAAGACGGATCGCTGTGTGCCCTTGGGCAGACTTCTCCCAATCCGGTCCTGTCGACGCTGCGTTATTTCCGCGATGAATATGAATCGCACGTCATCGACAAAAAATGCAAATGTGCGGTTTGTAAAGGGCTTCTGACATACTCCATCATTCCCGATCTGTGCCGCAAATGCGGACTGTGTGCCAAAAAATGTCCGGTCGGATGCATCAGCGGCGAGCTGGGTAAGACGGTGTATACCATCGACGCGGACAAGTGCATCAAATGCGGCGCATGCATGGATGCCTGCAGATTCAATGCTGTCGTCCGCTCGTGATGCGGCGCGTGTAAAAGGAGCGTGAAAGATTTGAGCAACGTCAACGTCACCATCGACGGCATGAAAGTGGAAGTCCCGTCGAACTACACCATTCTCGAAGCCGCCCGCAAGGCCGGCGTCCATATTCCTACCCTGTGTTATCTCAAAGGCGTCAACGAAGTTGGATCCTGCCGGGTCTGTCTGGTCGAAGTGGAAGGCGCACGTGCACTATGCACCGCATGCGTCTATCCGGTCAGCGACGGTATGGTGATCAAAACCAACAGCGCGCGTGTCCGCAATACACGTAAAGCCACGTTGGAATTGATCCTGTCGGATCATAATCAAGCCTGTCTGGAATGCATTCGCAATAAAAACTGCGAACTCCAGGATCTGTGTGAAGAATACGGCATCCGCGGCAATTCTTTCAACGGCGTAAGAAGCGCTGGCGAAATCGACAATCTGTCCGCTTCCATCGTGCGCGACGACTCCAAGTGCATCAAGTGCGGCCGGTGTGTCAACACCTGTCAGCAGGTGCAAAAGGTCGGTCTGCTCTCCTTTATCAACCGCGGGTTTGAGACCAAAGTCGGACCCGCCTATGATGTGAGTCTTGCGGACGCCCCCTGTATCTATTGCGGTCAATGCATTCTCGCATGCCCGGTGGGCGCTCTTCATGAGAAAGAGGAAGTCGACCATGTCTGGGACGCCATCAATGATCCCAAAAAGCATGTAGTGATGCAGGTCGCTCCCGCTGTTCGCGCCGCGCTCGGCGAAGAGTTCGGCAATCCGATCGGCACCCGTGTAACCGGCAAGATGTTCACCGCGATGAAACGGCTCGGCGTGGACAAGGCATATGACGTCAACTTTGGCGCCGACCTCACGATCATTGAAGAAGGAACAGAGCTGTTAAACCGTATCAAAAACGGTGGCAAACTTCCGATGATCACATCCTGTTCGCCGGGATGGATCCGCTTTGCGGAGTTCTATTATCCGGATTTTCTGGACAATCTCTCTACCTGCAAATCTCCCCATCAGATGCAGGGTGCCATTACGAAAACCTACTATGCCCAGAATAAGGGCATCGACCCAAAAGACATCGTCGTGGTTTCCGTGATGCCCTGCGTGTCCAAGAAAACAGAAGCGGCACGGGACGAAATGGTCAACGACGGATTGCGCAATGTCGATTACGTTTTGACCACACGTGAACTTGCCCGCATGATCAAACAAGCCGGTATCGATTTCAACAAGTTGCCCGAATCCGGTCCCGATATGGACCTGCTCGGCGAATACACCGGCGCCGCTGTCATCTTCGGCGCGACTGGCGGCGTCATGGAAGCCGCGCTGCGAACTGTGGCGGACATCCTTGAGGAGAAAGACCTCCCGGACTTCCAGTACACCGCGGTACGTGGAGCGGACCAGGGCGTCAAAGAGGCGGAAGTGGTCATCGCAGGCATGAAGCTTCGCGTGGCGGTCGCTCACAGCACCGGTGCGGCTTCTGCCCTGCTGGATGCGATCCGGGACGGATCAGCCCCGCAGTATCACTTTATCGAGATCATGGGTTGTCCCGGCGGTTGCGTAACCGGTGGCGGCCAGCCCCAGATCCATGCACAGGATCTCATGGATATCGATGTCGCAAAAGAACGGGCGAAAGCGCTGTACGAAGAAGATACGGTTCTTCCGGAGCACAAGTCCCATCACAACAAGCAGTTGCAGGAACTGTACAAAAATTTCCTCGGGGAAGCCAACGGCCACAAATCACACGAACTGTTGCATACCCATTACCACAAACGTGCCAAATATCCGGATGGCGTTCTGTCCTGACGGATCCGATTTCGGTCCAAACAGTTCAACATCGCCGGGCGGGATTCCATGAGGTTCCCGCCCGCTGTTTTTCGGGCTTTCCTATTGTATTGACGATCAAATCGATATCCCATACAATATCTGTAATGCTTTCGATTACTGCAGTGCAGGACATATTCCGAATCTTGACAAATTTATACTGGAGGTGATTGCCATACCCTGGTTATACGGCTTAATAGGCCTTGCCGCCGGCATCCTTCTTGGTACGCTCGCCGTTGTACTCTTCTACCGTCTCGGGTTTAGCAAAACCCGTAAAGGCATGAGAGAAGCAATGGAGAACGCGGACCTCGAAGTGCAAAAGGCGTTGGGCGAGGCTCAGAAAACAGGTGAGAACAGAAAACGGGAGCTTTTGCTGCAAGCCAAAGAGGAAATTCACAAAGCGCGGCTGGAGCTCGAAAAGGAACTAAAAGAGAAAAAGACCGAACTGGCACGAGAAAGAAGCCGTCTCGACTTAAAGGAAGAGACCCTGGACAAGAAGCTGGAGACCCTGGACGCGAAAGAAGAAGCGCTCGATCAGCGTGTCAGTGATGTACTGGCGCTCGAGGAACGCGCCAAAGAGCTCGAAAAAGCGAAAGTGCTCGAACTCGAACGTGTCTCGGAAATGACTCTGGAAGAAGCCCGGACGCTGGTGCTCGATCAGGCCCGTCGCGAATTCAGTCACGACATGGCGGTAATGCTCAAGCAGATGGAAGAAGCCACCCGCGAAGAAGCAGACCGCAAAGCCAAAGAGATCGTTGTCAACTCCATCCAGCGTTATGCGGCTGACTATGTATCCGAGACGACTGTTTCGGTCGTGTCACTGCCGAACGATGAGATGAAGGGGCGTATCATCGGTCGCGAAGGACGGAACATCCGCGCGATCGAGACCATTACCGGAGTCGACCTGATCATCGACGACACTCCTGAAGCGGTCATCCTGTCCAGCTTTGATCCGATCCGCCGTGAGATTGCTCGTCTGACGATTGAAAAACTCATCATCGACGGGCGCATCCATCCGGCACGGATCGAAGAAATGGCGGAGAAAGCGACCAAAGAGGTCGAGGCAACCGTCAAACAGGAAGGCGACCGCGCGGCCTTTGAGACCGGCGTCATGGGATTGCATCCCGAACTGCTTCGCCTTCTCGGCCGGTTGCGATATCGGACCAGCTACGGTCAGAACGTACTCAAACACTCCATTGAAGTTTGCTGGCTTGCGGGCATGATGGCTGCGGAACTCGGTTTGGATGTAACAATGGCAAAACGGGCAGGGTTGTTGCATGACATCGGAAAAGCCGCAGATTTCGAAATGGAAGGGTCGCACATTCAGCTTGGCGCGGACATCGCGCGCAAGTACAAAGAATCGCCCGAGATCGTCAATGCCATCATGGCACATCATGGCGATGTGGAACCTGAAACCACCATTGCGGTGCTGGTTGCCGCATCGGATGCTGTTTCAGCGGCCCGTCCGGGAGCGCGGCGTGAAAATGTCGAGACCTACATCAAGCGAATCCAGAAACTCGAAGAGATCGCCAACAGCTTTGAAGGTGTCGAAAAATCGTATGCCATTCAGGCTGGTCGCGAGATCCGGGTCATGGTGAAGCCGGAGAATATCAAAGACGAAGACATGATCTTGAAAGCACGGGATATTTGCAAAACCATCGAAGCCGAAATGGATTATCCGGGTCAGATCAAAGTCAACCTGATTCGGGAGACTCGAGTCTCGGATTACGCCAAGTAAGCAACCTGTCACGTTAGCAATTCGGATAAGCATACAAAAGCGCGGGAAACCGCGCTTTTGGTTTGTGTGATAGAATATTTGAACCAAACGACTGGAGGGGCGATTTTTGCACATCCTTTTCATCGGAGACATAGTCGGAACCCCGGGCCGCAGGATCCTGCGCGACCGGTTGCCTATACTGCTCGCGGAGTATCCGGCAGATCTGGTGATTGCCAACGGAGAAAACGCAGCTGCCGGCCTCGGCATCAACGCGGTGATCCTCAATGAGCTTTTTTCTATCGGCATCCATGCGGTAACGATGGGAAATCATACCTGGTCAAAAAAGGAAATATTCAATTTTGTGGAGTCCGAACCCCGGATGATTCGTCCTTTCAATGTGTCTCCCTTCTGGCCGGGCAATGGGTACTGGATTTCCCGCACAGAACCGCCTGTTCTGGTAGCCAATTTGATTGGACAGGTCTATATGGACCCTTCTGACAATCCGTTTCATGCGCTGGATCGAGAGTTGGACGCATGGAAAGCGTCATCCGGAGCACGCATCGCACTCATCGATTTTCATGCAGAGGCAACTGCTGAGAAGATCGCATTTGCGCGTTATTTTGATGGTCGGGTGACAGCGGTCGTCGGGACTCACACCCATGTGCAGACCGCGGATGAAACGATTCTGGAGAGGGGAACAGCCTTTATCACGGATGTGGGGATGACCGGGCCTGTGGATGGCGTCATCGGGATGGATCCGGTATCCTCTCTGCGCCGGTTTGTCGATCGGCTTCCGTCGGCGTTTTCTACCGCACAAGGTCGTGCCATGATCAATGCGGTCCGGATCGAAGCGGATCCGGCGACCGGACGCGCATTGTCGATTACGCGTATACGGTTCGTTGAGGAGGCGGAAATTGGCTGATCCGCGGAATGTATCGACTTCGTTGCTTCTCCTTCAGCGGAAGGTACGCCGTCTGCTTATGACCGTTGTCATGGTGGGATCCATCCTGTCGGGGTGCGCTGTTGCAAAACCCGCCGGAAATCCGACATCGACATCCCCCGTTGTCACCAGAACATCCGAAGTAACGCCGGCACCGGAATCCGGCACGCTTCGGGTCTGGGCCACGCCGTTTGTCTCTACACCGGATCCTTTGCGCGACCCGGACCGCACCCATCAGGCGCTTTACCGATTGATCTATGATGGCTTGTTCATCCTTACTGAAAATCAGTCCGCCGCGCCGGTTTTGTGTGACGAGTGGGAGTTGTCAGGCAACGGGTTTTATCTGACGGCGCATATTTCTGAAAGCAAACGATTCCACGACGGATCGAGTCTGGACGCGATGGATGTCAAAGCAAGTTTCGACGCGGTAAAGGAAACACCGGACTCACCCCATCACGGTTTGCTTGGCAATGTGGAGACAGCGATCGTATTGGATGAGAACACAATCCGGTTTGGATTTGCGGTACCCGACCGGTTTGTTTTGCATTCTCTGACCTTTCCGGTCGTTCCCGCTGAATCAGCCACGTTCACAGCCGGCAGGGGAGAACCTCCTCCCGGAACAGGGCCTTACCGGATGACCTGGGTCGACGAAAGCCCCGATGCCTTGCTGGAACGGACCGGTTCTCCCGGTTCCGGATCCGCCGTGATGATTCCATCTGTACGCGTGGTAACGCTGCCGGACATTCGAAGTGCGGTGGAAGCACTGGAAGCCGATCGAGTCGATCTGGTGGATTTGAATGCAGATGAGTTTCGCTTGTACAGCAACAGACAGGATTTGGCGATCTTTTATTATTCGGGACCCGATTACCTGTTTTTTTCCATCAACGCGAATGCGGGTCGCCTCTTGTCCGATTTGAATCGATACTGGTATACGAGGTCACAGTTGGATCGGGTTCGCAAGATGTCTGGAGCGGAGCTTGTTCCACTCGTTGCCGCTGCGATGCCTGCGGTCCCGTTCTCACAGGTTCTGGCCGGACAGGACGCCGTATCCGGGACAACGGGTGAAACTCCACCGGTTCCGGTCGGGGACTCCCGGTTCCCGGAGCAGCCGATGACGCTTCTGTATCCCTCGGGGGATCCGGTCCGGTCTGCTATAGCGGACCGGACGGAAATCGTCTTCCGGGAAGCCGGCATTCCGGTAACCAAACTTGCGGTCAGTGATCCGGTTTTTCTCTCCCGGCTGGCTGCGCAGTCGTACGATATCGCCATATGTGAAGCCACGACTTATCGCATCCCTGACCCCGGCTGGCTCTATATGCAGGATGGCGTACGAACGCTCCCCGGCATGAATGGTATTCCCGTCGCGATGCCGGACCCGGATATGTACGGGGAGGCGATACAATCGTTGCGATCGCTTCTGTCCTCTTTTTCTGCCGAAGGAGTGTGGACTGACGTACGAGACGCTCTGGCTGTCTGTGCGAATTCCGCTCCGGTGGTGGGTATCGGTTTTATCCGGCAGGGACTGATGGCCGGACATCGAGTCAAAGGGCAGTTTTCCTCCTTGCGCGACAATCCGTATCATGGAATCGAAGAGGTGTGGGTATGGTCTGGTTCTTAATGATCTCCCTGCTGGTCGCGACCGACCAGATTACGAAAGCGCTGATTGTGTCAAATGTGTCACCGGATCGATCGCTTCCTGTGATTCATGGCTTTTTGTATCTTGTGAACCGTACGAATCGCGGAGGTGCATGGAGCCTCCTCGCAAATTACGATTGGGGACTTGCGCTTTTGATTGTCGTTTCCGGGATTGCCAGCGTCGTTCTGGCCGTCTTGCTGATCCGATGGCGTGTCACGCCGCTCCGGATCTGTATGGCCGCAGTCCTGGCCGGCAGCATCGGCAATCTGATCGATCGGATCTGTCAGCAGGGGGTGACTGATTTTCTCAGTTTTCACTTTTGGTCCTATGAGTTCCCGACCTTCAACTTTGCCGACATGTTGATCGTCTGTGGTACAATCATAATGATTCTATTTCTGTTGATCCATCCGGACTGGCTGTCCTCTGATCGTGAAGGCGGCCGGTGTGTCGATCCGAAGTGAGGACGGCCTTTGATCAAAACCATTCTGGTAGACAGCGGCGGCGTTCGCCTGGACACCTATCTTTCCACCGTACTGGACAACATTTCCAGAAGTTATATCAAACGGCTGTTCGATGACGGTCGGATTACGCTGTGTGATAAACCTGTAAAACCCTCTTTGCGTACTGAGCCGGGATGGACCGTTCAGGTTGATCTGCCTGCGCCAAGGCCGGATCGCGCCATCCCTGAGAACATTCCGCTCCGGATCGTATATGAGGATGAATGGCTCCTGGTTGTCGATAAACCCCAGGGGATGGTGGTTCATCCCGCTCCTGGACATTATGAAGGCACACTTGTCAACGCATTGCTCGCGTACTGCGGGGACTCCCTTTCCGATTTGAACGGAGTGATCCGGCCTGGAATCGTTCACCGTATCGACAAGGATACATCGGGCCTTCTGCTGGTGGTCAAAGATAACCAGATCCACGAAAAACTGGCAGCACACATCCGCCGGCATGAGATCGAGCGAATCTATGTGGCTTTGCTGCACGGCCGGATTACGACCGGACAGGGGACGGTGGACAAACCGATCGGTCGGGATCCCGGGAACAGAAAACGGATGGCGATCGTCTCATCAGGCAGGCGGGCAGTCACACATTACCGCGTCCTCGAAACATATCGGAACACAAGTTGGGTGGAATGCCGGCTGGAAACCGGACGCACCCACCAGATCCGTGTCCACATGGCTTCCATAGGACATCCGGTCGTAGGTGACCCCTTGTATGCATCCGGTTACAAGGATTTTGGTCTGTCCGGACAGGCGTTGCACGCAGCAGTCCTGCAGTTTGAACATCCTGTTACCGGCATAAAGATGAGGCTGGAAGCTCCGCTACCGGACCACATGAAAGCATTGCTGGAGTCATTGACATGAAACGCTCAGCATCGGGACAGCAAAGAGACAGGAAACGAAACCTGCCGATACAGGCTCTATTTGCGGTGCTGCTGTTGATCTGT
>CAZBKR010000066.1:0-10249 GCA_964492455.1 uncultured Oscillospiraceae bacterium | reverse complement strand
GGTTGTTGCGACAGGCCTGATAACACTCAGCCCGGCGGCCTTTGACCTCGACCCATTTTGCGTGGATGGGGGTTCCGTACTGATCAAGTGACGCTGCCTCTAGATGGAGGTCGGTGACGGTCTCGCCAGCGGAATTGATGATGCCCTCGGGATAGTAATCCTTAAGGGTTGTCGGAAAAGCTGCGTCGCGGGTGCCGTTTGAGAATTCGCGGAGGCCATACCAATCTTCACTGTCACCCGCGGTCACGTTCAGTGCAGTGAGCTTGCCGTTCTCATCGAACTTTGCGGGAAATTCCCAGTCCTGCACTTCGTAGACGATGGCAAACGGGTCTATGCCGCTCTCGCGGCACAAATGAACATACTCACGCTCGTTGAGGTAGCCATATATACGGAGTCTCGGCTCCGGGATGCCGTTTATCTCTCTTTCGAGGTAGGGCAGTGAGATGCTTCCGCCGCCCATTGCCGACCAGACCAGCATAGTGGCGTGGTAGCGTTTTAAGTCTTCTATCATATCCAGGTTTCGCATTGGCATACTTGGGTGCTGGCATGCCCCGCGGCGCTGCCAGGCATCGAAATAGATTGCTCTCTCCATTTTGATTCTCCTTCTGTTTTTCCGGAACGGTATGCCATGATTCTGATGTCGCAGGCCAGGAAATAGATGATACGTACGCAGGTATTTTTCTGAAGGGTAAATTCACTATGCCCCACTTTGCATATGTAAGCAACAGGCTTTGAGCCGGATTGCAGCAAGTTACAACAAAAGGGTATCGGGGTATACCCGGCAAGACAGGATCTGGCTGGACTTTTGCCGGAGCCGGTTCCGAAAGACCGATACGAAGTTCCTTCCACAGGACATTTGTCAATCTGGCACAGGAATTCTGGTTTCATGCCATCTGTCGGAAACATAGGAGATTCCATACTCTGTCGAGACCGACATGTACAGCCGTGATTGAGTAAAACGGCAGTTGCATGGCAGATCGTGATTATGTCACTTACTCCAGCGAGCGCGTTCCCTATAATCCGAAACAAAGAAAACGTCTTAAGACGAAAGGAGAATGCACATGAGCAAGAATGTATTGGAACTGACGAGTGGCAATTTCGACCAGGAGGTACTTCAGTCGGATAAGCCGGTGTTGATCGATTTCTGGGCTTCCTGGTGTATGCCCTGCCGCATGGTGGCACCGACGATTGAGTCGCTTGCGGACGAATATGTCGACAAGGCTAAGATCTGCAAAGTGAATGTGGACGATCAGCCTGATCTCGCGGGGAAATTTGGAATTATGAGCATTCCCACCGTCGTGGTCATCAAGGACGGGAAAGTCACTGCCAAGAGCGTCGGCGCACAGTCCAAACAAGCTTACGCGAATATGCTGGCACGCTAGACGGACGCCGGGTAACCGGATATGATAACGCCGAACGGATCCCCTGAAAAGACCGTTCGGCTTTTTTCCGGAAAGAACGGATCGGAGCCCGAACACGAGCGGATGGACGGGCATGAGAGGAGAGAGTCATGGCAAAAGTATTGATTGTGGGCGGAGTGGCCGGAGGTGCCAGTGCCGCCGCCAGACTGCGCAGGCTGGACGAGACAGCGGAAATCATTCTGTTTGAACGTGGAGAGCACATCTCATATGCGAACTGCGGATTACCATACTATATCGGAGACGTAATCAAGCAGGAGGAGCAGCTGCTCGTACAGACGCCCGAGGCCATGCGATCCCGTTTCAACCTCGACGTGCGTGTGAACAGCGAGGTGGTTTCGATCGACCGCAATAACAGGCAGGTGCATGTCCGGGAGATCCATAGCGGACTCGAATACGACGAATCCTATGACAAGCTCATTCTCTCTCCGGGCGCACGCCCTTTTGTTCCCCGGATTGAGGGCCGGGATCTGCCGGGGGTATTCACGCTTCGCAATGTGCCCGACACGATCCGGATCCGCCGGTATGTGGACAGCGGAAACGTACAGCGCGCGGTCGTGGTCGGCGGTGGTTTCATCGGTGTGGAGATGGCGGAGAATCTGCGCGAGCGCGGTATCCCGGTCACATTGGTGGAAGCCCTGGATCAGATCATGGCACCCTTTGATAAGGAAATGGCGTCTCTTTTACAGGCCAGTCTCAAACAGAACGGCATCCGGCTGATGCTTGGATCTTCCATTACCGGCATCCGTCAGGCAGCCGGGGGGCTGGAAGTGCTGCTGGGTGAGGGGGATCCGATTGCCGCGGACATGGTGGTGCTCAGCATCGGTGTCCGTCCGGAAAGCGAACTGGCACGGGAATGCGGACTTGAAGTCGGAGAACGCGGAGGGATCCGTGTAGACGACCGTCAGAGAACTTCCGATCCGGATATTTATGCGGTGGGAGACGCGACCGAAACCATCGATCTGATGACCGGAAAGCCGACGCTGCTGCCCCTCGCAGGACCCGCGAACCGGCAGGGTAGAACCGCGGCGGACAACATTGCCGGCCTGGACGTTCCCTTCGAGGGGGTCGTCGGCTCCTCGGTGATCAAGGTGTTCGACCTGACTGCCGCCTCCACGGGATATAACGAAAAGAATCTCAACCGCGCCGGTATCGCCTACGAGAAAACGTACATCCATCCGCTTTCGCACGCCGGCTACTATCCCGGCGGCCAGCAGATGACGCTCAAACTGCTGTTCTCACCCGAAACCCGCCGGGTGCTCGGGGCGCAGGCGATCGGAGTCGACGGGGTCGACAAGCGGATCGATGTGATCGCGACCGCACTCAAACTGGGCGCGACCGTGGACCAGCTGCAAAATCTGGAACTGTGTTATGCACCTCCGTTCTCTTCCGCCAAGGATCCGGTCAACATGGCCGGCTTCACCGCGGTCAATATGCTCGACGGGCTCACGCGGATCAAACACTGGCATGATGTGGACGGACTCGACCGCAGCCAGGTGGTGATTCTCGACGTCCGTACCCAGGAGGAATTTGATCTGGGTGCCATCGACGGCGCAATCAACCTGCCAGTGGACGACCTGCGTGAGCGGTATACGGAACTGCCTCGTGACAAGGACATCCTGATCTATTGCCGGGTCGGGATCCGGGGTTATGTGGCGGAGCGTATCCTCAGACAACTGGGATTTGACCGGGTTTATAACCTCAGTGGCGGTTATCTGCTCTACAACGCGATCCAGGAATCCGAACGGATGCCGGTTGCAGAGAGCGGTGACGCGATGTGCCGGACCGATGTTCCCATCCCGTCAGATATCAACTGCCTGGGGTATGTCACGGTGACAGGTGACGGTGCGGAAGAGACGGTTACGCGAACCGCCGCGGCGCCGGTCGAAGCCGCGAAACCGGTGGCAACAAAAACCATTGACGCCAGCGGCCTGCAGTGTCCGGGTCCCATCCTTCGCGTCAGCGATGGGATCAAGTCGCTGGGTGCGGGAGACATCCTGGAGATCGCCGCGACCGATCCGGCATTCGGCAAAGATGTGGAAGCCTGGTGTGCCAAGACCGGGAACGATCTGTTGTGGAAAGAAAAAGAGGGTTATACCGAGCGGTTCTGGATCCGAAAAGGCTATCGCAAAGCCGCGGAGACCATCGGCCTGGGAACCCGGAACCTCCGCTCGAGCGAGGAGACATCGCATGACAAGACCATGGTGGTTTTCAGCGGTGAACTGGACAAAGCGCTAGCTACCTTCATCATCGCCAACGGCGCGGCTGCCATGGGGCGTAAAGTGACCCTGTTCTTCACGTTCTGGGGGCTTAACATCCTCCGGAAACCTGCAAGAGTGGGGGTCAAAAAGGACTTCATTTCCCGGATGTTTGGCGCCATGATGCCGCGGGGTTCCAAAAAACTCGCGCTCTCCAAACTCAACATGGGCGGTGCGGGTACCCGCATGATGCGGATGGTTATGCGGAAAAAGAATATCCAGTCGCTCGAAGAATTGATTCAGATCGCACTGGACAACGGGGTGAAGCTCGTGGCCTGCACGATGTCGATGGATGTCATGGGAATCCAGAAGGAAGAACTGATCGACGGAATCGAGTATGGTGGCGTGGTCAGCATGCTGAGCACGGCAGAAGAAGGGGACGCACTCCTGTTCATATAGAAAAGAGAGTGTGTTGAACGGAAACGACGGGGTCCGTGCCGGCAGAGTCTGCAGGCACTGGCCCCGTTGCTCATAGAAGATGTGGTGTCATTCGGTCGGCATCGGAGGATATACGAATGAGTAGCCGAATCCCCATTCGGTTCGGATAAAATTGCGCCCCGGCACAACTTCCGCCAGATGTTTACGCAAAGTGCTTACATTCACCGCGAGTACATGACGGTTGCAGGGTGCGTTGCCGACCCAGATCTGCCGGAACAGATTCTCAACCGATACGGGGTGGTTGGGCGCGCGAGCGAGCACAATCAGAATCGAAAACTCTTTGGGCGTGAGCGGGAGTTCACGCCCGTTGACCCATACCAGCCGCAGCTCTTTGTCGATCAGGAGCGGGGGATACGACATCCGGCTCATCGCCTGGAGCGCATACCTTTTTCTGATTTGCGCGTCGACTCTCAACGCCAGTTCGAGCAGATTGCCTGCATGCGTCATGACGTCGTCGCCGTGCTCAAACCCATACGCGACCTGCTCATCTCCAACACCCGCTGCCAGAAACAGGATCGGCGCAGAGGTGAGGACCCGCAGTTGACCTGCGAGATCGAATCCTGACATATCAGACAATTCGGTCTCCGCGACGATACATGCGGTATCGGCTGAAACGATGTCCAGTGCTTCCCGTCCGCAAACGGCACGCACGACGCGGTGGCCGTGCCGGATCAGAAACCGGGTGCGTTCCGCGGTGATGCGGGAGTCGTCTCCCACCAGCATCACCAGCGGACCCGGATTTGAGGTAAGCGGAATCGAATCGCCTCTTTTCTTATGCAGTTCGGTTGATGTGTTCACTGTCTCTCCTCCCTGAGTGATGTCGGATGCTCTACCTTTTTACAAACGCATCCATTATCCGACAAAAGGGGGAAAATGTGAACAAAATATATAAGAATTTTTACAATTTGCGGGATTGATCGGGATTCCACCGCAAAACCGGAGTACGTGCGGCACGGACTTCGTCGATTCTGCGGACCGGTGTCTCGCAGGGCGCTTCGTGCAGAAGTGCCGGATCGGCGGCCGACTCCATTGCCACCGTCTCCATGATCTCAACAAACGCGTCGAGCATTTCCGGCGACTCCGTTTCAGTCGGCTCAATCATCATTGCCTCCGGTACGATGAGGGGGAAGTAGATGGTCGGGGGATGTACCCCGTAGTCCAGCATCCGTTTGGCGAAACCGAGTGTGGAACCCTGCTGCGGCGGTGCGCCGTCAGGGGTACGGACCCCGGCGACCACAAATTCGTGCATACAGGTCCGGTCGAAGGGGATGCGGAAATGTGCAGAAAGCCTCGTGCGGAGATAGTTGGCATTGAGAACCGCTGCTTTGGACGCGGCCGACAGGCCTTCGGCGCCCATCGAGAGAATATAGGCGTACGCGCGCACCAGCACACCGAAATTGCCGTCCCACTCCCGCACCCGTCCGATCGATTGCGGCCCGGGCGAGACCCTGCGATACAGTGACGGCCGTCCGTCTGCACCATGTTCCAGGACGACCACCGGTGCAGGAAGGAACGGTGCCAGAGGCGCCTTGACACCAACCGGTCCCGCTCCGGGACCGCCCCCTCCATGGGGGGTGGAGAACGTTTTATGCAGATTGAGATGAACGATATCGAATCCCATGTCTCCCGGCCGGACGATGCCCATGACCGCGTTGAGGTTGGCACCGTCGTAGTACAGCAGACCACCCGCGTCGTGGACCAGATCCGCGATATCCCGGATGTTGTGTTCGAACAGACCGAGTGTGTTCGGATTGGTGAGCATCAGTCCCGCGATCCTGTCGCGCGCCGGACCCTCCGTAAACGTGCGCAGCCGGTCAATGTCTACAGTGCCGTCCTGTGCGGAGGGGATCTGTACCACTTCGTAACCTGCGGCAGCGGCACTGGCCGGATTGGTACCATGCGCGGAATCGGGCACCAGCACGAGGTTGCGATCTCCCTGTCCGCGGCTGTGATGCCAGGCCCGGAGCACCAGCATTCCGGTGAGCTCACCATGCGCCCCGGCTGCGGGGGCCAGGGAAAAGGCGTCCATGCCTGCGATTTCCGCAAGCATATCCTGCAGTTCCGCCATCAGCTGGAGCGCGCCCTGCGCGTCTTCGTCCGGTGTTGCGGGATGCAGATCCGCAAATCCGGAAAGGCGCGCGAGCACCTCGTTGATCCGGGGATTGTGTTTCATCGTACAGGAACCCAGCGGGTAGAACCCGTCGTCCACCCCGAAATTGCGGCGGGAAAGAGCGGTGTAGTGGCGAACCACATCCATTTCCGATACTTCGGGCAGGCCGGTTGGCTCCTGACGAAGCAATGCCGCCGGCAACATCCCGGCTGCACCGGGTCCGGCCAGGGCGTCCGGGACGACTTGCACGCCCTTGCGGCCCGGTCTTGCACATTCAAACAACAGCGGAAGTTCCTTTTTCATACCACACCTCCGTCTGTGCCGGAGACCGAAACGCCGGCCACAGCCTCCACAAAACGCCGGATATCATCCCCGGTGGTTTTCTCGGTCGCGCAGAACAGGACCGCGTCCCGCGGCGCGCCCGGGCAGTCTTCCGGTTCCAGGCCGGAAAGGTCAAATCCGGGGAGAAATCCGAGTGCACGCATTTTCCGGTGGAACACGGCGGGTGGCAAGGCACTGTGCAAGGCGAATTCGCGGAACCAGGGGGCATCCGACACCCGGGTGAACATCCCGGTCGACAGCAAACCCTGTTCCAGTTCACGCGCATTTCGCATAGCCGCCTCCGCGGCTGCCAGCAATCCGGAAGGACCGACCAGCGCGAGATACATCGCGGCACGCAACGCGTAGAGGGAATGATTGCTGCAGATGTTGGAGGTGGCTTTCTCTCTGCGGATATGCTGTTCCCGAGCCTGCAAGGTCAGCACATACGCACGGCGTCCGTCCACGTCCACGGATTCTCCGACGATCCGGCCGGGAAGCCGGCGCAGCAGTTTTTCCCGGGCAGTAAGAAATCCAAACGAGGGACCGCCGAAGGACAGCCCGCTTCCAAATCCCTGACCACTCCCTGCGGCGATGTCCACGCCTGATGAGCCGGGTGAGCGAAGCACCGCAAACGACAACGCGTCCATGACGCATTGAATCGTGAGTGCACCATGGTCCGCGGCGGTACGCGCAAATCCTGCGACATCTTCCACAGCACCCAGAAAGTTGGGGCTCTGGACCAGAACCGCAGCAAACGTACCTGCCTGTGCCTCGAGCAGTGCGGCAGCGGCCGCTTCCGGATCGGTCTGAAGACCGGTGAGCGGGAGAACGGTGAGTTGTGCACCGACGGCTTCCAGGACCGGACGCACCGCCCGGAGGACGCCCGGATGGAGTCCGCCTGCGATCAGTACGCTACGCGCGCGGGTTTGCGCCATCGCCATACGGACTGCTTCTGCCACCGCTGAAGCACCGTCATAGACCGAAGCATTGGACACGTCCAGTCCGGTCAGGGTACACATCTCCGTCTGGTATTCAAACAGCGCCTGCAATGTCCCCTGGCTGATTTCTGGCTGATAAGGGGTATAGGCCGTAAAAAACTCCTGGCGGGAAGCGAGCGCGTCCACCGCGGCGGGCACAAAGGCGTCATAGGCACCGGCTCCCAAAAAGGAAGTCGTGCTGGCTGCAGTTTTGTTGCGCGACGCCAGAGATTCGAGACGCTTACGGAGCTGCAGTTCGGTCAGGCCGGCATCCAGTCGCAGCGGATGGCGAAGCCGGATCTCCTCCGGAATGTCTTCGAACAGCGCATCGAGATCGGGGCGGCCGATCCGGTCGAGCATCAACCGGACGTCCTCCGATGTGTGGGGAAGATAAGGGGGCATCTTTATTCCTCCGCGCAGAATGCGGTATATGCCGCGGCATCCAGATAGGTATCCTGCAGAAGCGGAGCGTCAAAGGCCACCCGTGCGATCCAGCTGCCGTAGGGATCGGTATTGAGCGATTCGGGAGCGGCTTCCAGTGCGGTGTTGACCGCTTCCACCGTACCGGACTGAGGCATAAAGACTTCCGAGACCGCTTTGACTGATTCGAGATTTGCCAACGGCGCGGCCGCAGCGATATGGGTGCCCGTTGCGGGGAGCTCGACAAACACGATGTCTCCCATCCTGTCCTGTGCGTGATCGGTGATGCCGATCACAGCCGTCTGTCCTTCCATCCGAATCCATTCGTGTTCTTTCGTGTAGAGCAGTTCCGCGGGTACATTCATTTCTCTTACCTGCCTCTCTTATAAAAAAATCTTGATCGCAAATGAATAGGAACCCGGTTGCCCCGGATGTCCACAGACCACTCCGCGTCTTCCGCGACATCGCCGCGTACCAGCGCGGTCCCGACTGCGATCCCCAGGGAGGGGGCGTGATATCCGGTCGTGACATGTCCGACCGGACCGGTCTGTCCGGTGGCATAAATGGCGTATCCGTGCCGTGCGACTCCGCGGCCTGTCAGTTCGAATCCGACCAGTTTCCGGCGGAAGGGCTGTGCCGCCTGTGCCGCGAGCGCTTCACGTCCGATGAAAACCGGCTTGTCCAACGCCACGAACCGGGAAAGCCCGGCTTCCAGCGGGGTGATGTCCCGGCTGAGTTCGTTACCGTAGAGCGGCATGCCTGCCTCGAACCGGAGGGTGTCCCGGCAGCCGAGCCCGCATGGGACCGCATGGTCCGCCGTCCCCGCCAGCGTGACGTTCCCGTCTGCACGCGCCGCGAGCAGAGCCTCCCAGACTGTAACTGTCTGAGAGGCAGGTGTCATGATTTCAAATCCGTCTTCTCCGGTATAGCCGGTCCGTGAGACGAGACAGGGTACGCCGGCCACAAGGACGTTTTGCGAGAAGCGATAATACCCCAGCCCGGCCGGAACATCCCCCGCGATGGTCTGCAGCAAAGTTGCGGCGAGGGGGCCCTGCAGCGCCAGCAACCCGTACCGGTCGGACTCATCCCGTACCTCGACCTCGAGTCCGCGCGTTTCCTCCGGCGCGTCAGGGCCTGTGAGGGAAAGGATCCATTGCACATCCGAGTCGCGGTTGGCAGCGTTGACGACCAGCAGAACCGACGTGTCGTCAAGACACATGGTCAGTACATCGTCCAGTGTGCCGCCATCCGGCGCACACATCGGGGAATAAGCGATCTGACCGGGTTGCAGCCCGGCAATCCGGCTGGTCAGCAGCCGGTCGGCAAAAACAAGCGCGTCCGGTCCTTCGATTCGGATCTCCCCCATGTGGGACACATCGAACAGACCGGCAGCGTTCCGTACAGCCAGATGCTCGGCGACCAGCCCTTCGTACTGAATGGGCAACTGCCAGCCCGCATATTCGACGATGCGTCCCCCCAGTGCGATATGGGCTTCGTACAGTGGTGTTTTCCGGGTGCTGTTGCCGGATTCTGTCAGCGGGTGACTGTGTTCCATTTTTGATGCTCCCGTCTTTTTTGATAGGCAACAAAAAGAGCGCAAACGGAAAAAATCCGCCTGCACTCTGTCATCGACCTGAGAGTTTGCCGGTCGTTTCTGTCGTCGCGCTGCAGCCGATTAAACGTCCGATTGCCCCTTCGGTGCCCCTTGCCGGGCTTTTCAGAGTCCCATCCGGCGACGGTTCCTTTACCTGAGAGATTTCGCGCGGATCGGCACTTCCGCTGCGTTGCTCCTTCGGCCAGCACTCAAGCTGTCTCCCGCCGCCTTCTCCTGGGTGGTTATCGGTTCTGCCCATGGGCATTACCAGTCGCCACGATCGTAGCAGGGTCGAACGGTCGCGTCAAGCGCGGGGACGGGCCCGCGAGGGCGGGTAGCCGCGCAGTTTCTTGAACACCTTGCTAAAGTAGAACACATCTTCAAATCCAGACCGGCGGGCAGCTTCTTCGATCGAAAATCCGCCGGCAATCAGGGTCTCAGCGCTGTTGATCCGTACATGATTGATAAAGGTCTTGACAGGAAGCCCCGTCGAGTTTTTAAACAGGGTCCCGAAGTAGACCGGGTTCAAACCGGACAATGCAGCCAGATCGGGTACATGGATTGGTTTTGCGTAATTTCGAATAATGAAAGTGACCGCACGGTCGACACGGGGATCCCGGGAAGCCGCAGACTGGCCATGAACGAGCAGCGCGATGTACCGGTGCAGGATGAGCAGGAACAGCCCTTTGGCCTGGAGCTCGTAGCCCTGCTGC
>CAZBKR010000065.1:0-10265 GCA_964492455.1 uncultured Oscillospiraceae bacterium | reverse complement strand
TGATGACGAGTTTGTCGTGCTTGAGGATGTCGTACACGTTGATGGTGTTGACAAAAGCCGTCTTGATGCCGGCGAGGTTGCGGGCGGACAGTTCCACGTTCTGGTTCTTGCCGTCCAGTACAATCAACGCGGTTTTGTCCACATTGAGATTCCCGAGAACCCGTACCATTTCTTTGGTTTTAATCTGCCCGAAAGTCAGGTCCTCCAGCACGATGAGATCCTTGCCGGCCACTTTGGTGGAAAACGCGGATTTCATGGCGAGTCTGCGGACTTTCTTCGGAACGGTAAAACTGTAAGAACGCGGTTTGGGTCCGAAAATGATGCCGCCACCGACGTGCTGCGCGGAACGGGTGGAACCTTGACGGGCACGGCCTGTGCCCTTCTGACGGTAAGGCTTTTTGCCGCCGCCGGACACTTCGCTCCGCGTCTTGGCGGAACTGGTGCCCTGACGGGCGTTGGCCAGGCGGTTGAGGATCATGGTATGCATGCAGTGTTCATTGGGCACGATGCCGAATATATCGTCGGACAGTTCGATCTGCCCTGTCACGGCGCCCTCGATATTGTATACGTCGACTTTAGCCATTTTTCTTTCCTCCTTCGCGCCGGCTGTCAGCGGGCGGCCTTGACGCTCGTCGTGATCTCGACGACGCCGCCTTTGGGACCCGGAACGGCGCCTTTGACGACCAGGATGTTACGCTCACCGTCCACCATCACGACACCGAGGTTCTGGATGGTCACCCGCTCCGCACCCATGTGACCAGGCATATTTTTGCCCTTGAACACGCGGCCTGGATAGGTGTTGGGGCCCATGGAACCGACACCGCGGTGATACTTGGAACCGTGGGTCTTGGGGCCGGTTCTCTGATTGTAACGTTTGGTCGTGCCGGCGAAGCCTTTGCCTTTGGACACCCCGTGGATGTCGACCTGGTCGCCCACCACGAACATGTCGGACACGCGGATTTCCTGGCCAAGCTCGAACGAGGGTTCACTGTCAGTGCGGAATTCCTTGAGGACTTTGCGCGGCTCGACGCCGGCTTTGATAAAATGCCCGGCATCCGGCTTGTTGAGCTTTTTGGCGGGAACTTCGGAATACCCGACCTTGACCGCGTTGTAACCGTCGGTGGGTTGGGTCTTTTTCTGTACGACCACCAGCGGACCACAATCAATAACAGTCACGGGGATCGCCGCACCGTTCGCGTCAAAGATCTGGGTCATGCCGGCTTTTTTGCCTACCATGAACTTTTCCATTGTTTCTGTACATCCTCCTTGGTTATTGGTTCACCGTCATTTGTCTGCGGTGAACATGACCGCGTCCGCCGTTCATTCCCGGCAGGGCCGGAACGGCGGACGGGACGTGTCAAAGTTTAATTTCGATGTTGACGCCGGCAGGCATGTCCAGCTTCATCAGGGATTCCACGGTCTTGGGGTTCGGAGCAAGAATGTCGATCAGCCGCTTGTGCGTGCGGATCTCGAACTGCTCACGTGAATCCTTGTACTTGTGGGGAGAACGCAGAATCGTGATGATCTCCTTCTCCGTGGGCAGCGGGATCGGGCCGGAAACGGCCGCCCCCGAACGTTTTGCGGTGTCCACGATCCGTTCCGCGCTCTGATCGAGCACTTCATGATCGAATGCCTTGAGACGGATCCTGATTTTCTGGTTCACAGCCATGTCTAAACCTCCTGGTTTACTGCTTTCAGCTCTCTACTGTACCGGGCGTATCATCATCGGCCATCAGAATGCCCAGTGGTCCCGTTCGGGTCCGGACTGGGCGCGATGCCGCATGGCACACGCTGCGTACGGAGAAAACCGTTGTCGGCTCCCGGCCGACCGCTTGCCGGCACCAGACCGGCTGCTCCACCGAAGTTACCCGCCTGACAGCGCAGCTGCTGCAAACGGCAATCTCCGGTTTCCTGATTCTTTGCATGACTTTGAAAAGTCGTGCGTCAAGCATTCTATCCCATTATGGAGACGTATGCAAGCGGTTTCACACTCAAAAAGAGGAAATCAGTGATGTTTTTTGTGCACCGGCTTCTGATCATGGAAATTCATTCAGCAACGCGAACCGGTATCCCCGTGCATGTGCTGCGTCGATGAAGTCGGACAGGATGGAAACGTTGGTTTCCGATACCGCATGCAGCAGATACACCGCGCCTGGATGGAGCTCCGAAACGATCTGCTGCAATGCGGCGGCCGGGTCGGGTTGCTCCGTCGTGATCCAGTCACGATAGGCAAAGCTCCAGAATATCCGACAAAACTTTGAGCGTGCGTTCGGAATAGGCGCCTTGCGGGGGGCGCAGGAAAGGAGCGATCTGTTCGCCGGTCAGCGACAGATAAGCGTCCTCCAGACGGTGCATATCAGCCACCATCGAATCGACGCCTTCCGCGGCGATCAATTCTGCCTGATTCGGATGGCCCCAGGTGTGACTGCCGACAAGATGCCCCTCTGCGCGCATTCGCAACACCAGTTCAGATCCATCCGACCCGGTGTCTGAAGTGCGGGTGATGTAGTCACCCGTGATGAAAAAATTGATCTGAATCCCTTTGGCAGCGGCGATATCCAGGATTTGCGTGGTATTTTCATTGTATTCGTACCCTTCGTCCATGGTCAGGTAGAGTACTTTCTCGTCCGTATTCTGGCGCCAGATTGCGCGATGAGATTCGAGCAGCGCAGCGGTGGCATCGGGAATCGTGGAAGGGATATCTTTGTCGAGCTCGGCCGGATGACGGAACCACCAACCCGCACTCGTGTTGTCGTACACTGCGTACACCGCGTCCCCTGCATGTGTCGGACGCGTCGACGGGAGTGTCGGCCCCTGTGTCGAAGAAGTGGGAGAAGTGACGGACGGCGTGGTCGACAGCGTGGTCGACGGCGTGGTGGACGGCATGGTCGACGGGGCAGCGGAAGAGGTTCCGGAAGTGTTAACGGAAGTGGTAACGGAAGGCGTCACCCCTGTGTCCGATCCGGTCGGAGAAGGTTTTTTGGCCAGGACCGAATAGTACAGGATCAGCCCGGCTGACAACAACACCACTGCAGCGATGAGAATCACCACCACAAGACGGGCCGTTTCCGGCCGGCTCTTAGGGGAGCGGGAACCTCGGTTTGTGCTTTTCTGCACCCCCCAGTCGGAATGTTTCATACTTCCTCCTGCTCCTGTCCGGAGATCGCGATAAGTTCCGCCTGTGCGAAGTGGTAGGTACGTCCGCAAAAATGACAGGAAAGTTCGATCCCGTCCGGACTCTCAGCAAGTTCTGTCAGATCTTCCCTGCCAAGAGCGATCAGGTTGCGTGCCATTCGCTCACGGCTGCAATCGCAACGGTATCCGCATGCTTTGGTCTCAAGATACTGGATTTCCGGATCTCCCATAAGCAGATCCAGAATCTGGGCCGGATCGAATCCTTCTTCCAGATGCCAGGTCACGTCGGGGAATCCGGAAACACGCTGTTGCATCCAGTCCGCCAGGGATTCCTCCGCCTCCGGCATCATCTGAATCAAAAATCCGCCTGCGTGCAATATACCGTGCGCATCCATCCGTACGCCAAGACCGACTGCGCTCGGGGTCTGTTCAGAGTAAGCATAATAGGCAGCCAGATCGTCACCGATCTCTCCGGATACCAGTTCGACATTGCCGATCTGAGGTTCGCCGAGTCCGGTGTCGCGGATGATCGTCAATGTTCCTTTGCCAATCGACGCACCGACGTTCAATTTGCCGTTGGGCAGACGGATCGTATCGACCACCGGTTCCCAGACATACCCGCGAACCATAGCGTCGGGACCACACGTGACAGTCATCCCGCGGAGAGGACCATCCCCCCGTATCACCGCGGAAATGCGGTCATCATCATTCTTCAGATCCATTGACATGATCTGAATACCGGTCGCCAGCCTGCCTAGCGCGGCGGCAGCGACCGGGGACAATCCGTGCAGACGAACCATTTCACGGCAGGTTTCGGTGGTCCGGGCCGCAAATGCACGCACCTGGCCGCCGTGTGCTGTCGCACGGACAATATGATCTCCTGTCAGTTTCATGCTGTTGCTCCATTCATGCTGTTACCCGCGTGTACCGGCTTGACTGCCGCGAAAAAAACTCGTTCGGTGTCCGGGCGGACCGGTCCACGGTCGATATCCCCATATTCCGCCGCGATCTCCCATCCCGCCTGCGTGAGCCAGCGGCGAATGCGATCGACCGGATATGCACGTTCCCGGATGACGGCATCGAATCGGTCGTACCGACCGTCATTCCCCTCGATAAACAGTGCCAAATCCGCCCGGCTGGCTTTGCGGCGCGGATTCCATACGTTTTTCCAGACCATGGTGACATCCCGACCGAGGTCATAGAATACCTGATCTCCCCGTGTCGCCTCAAAGTGGTGCAAGGTTGCGATATCGAACACCAGCAGTCCGCCGGGATTGAGATAGTGGTGACACAGGCGGAACAGGCTGCGAACCTGTTCCGGACCGGGCAGATGATTCACCGTATCCATCAGACAGACCGCGATATCGACGGTACCGTAGAGTTCGAAAGCCGCTATGTCCTGGCAGATGAGTGTCACACCGCCTTCGCCATGTGAAAATCCGCGGTCTGAGGCTTTGATCCGGGCCTGCTCCAGCATACCGGAGGAACGATCGATTCCGATAACATCATATCCCCGTTCCGCCAGTTCAACAGCGACCGATCCGGTACCGCATCCCAGATCAAGGGCCAGCAAACGGCCGGACTCTCCATCTCCCGTCCCCTGCCGGATCCCGCAGTGGAGACGGACTTCCTCCTCCACAAAACCGGCCCAACGCCCCGGATCGATGTCTTCCTGCAGCAGGTCGTATACCGGGGCCAGCGTGTCATATCCTCTGGCTTGCGCTCTCATGTGCAATCAGTCCCGCGTGTCCCGCAGGACACGGAGGGCTTCCGCCAGCTGACTGTCCTGCCCGGCCGGAATCTGACCCACCGCCAGATACCGGTATTCCTCCGGCAGTTGCAGCTCGATATCAGGTGCGAGACCTTCCCCCTCGATGCACTCCCCCGATACGGGGAAAAAGTACTGGAAGAACGCCAGGTTCACGGCAGACCCGTCCTCATAGACATAGGTGGTCGTCCCGGTTCCTTTTCCAAAGGTTTGCTCACCGATCAGCACGGCTTTCTCGTATTCACGGAGACATCCGGAAAACAATTCTGAAGCACTGGCAGAGTACTCGTTCACCAATATAGCGTACCGGGTATCTTCCGGGACTCCCATAAAAGCGTCCGAGTCCCAGGTGTACTGGGTGTCCTCTCCGTCACTGCGGCCCCGCACTTCGGCAATCCGTCCGGCCGGCAACAGAAAATCCAGCATCCGGAGTACCTCATCGGCGCTGCCGCCGAGATTGAACCGCAGATCCAGCACATAGTGATCAGCCCCTTGCGACTGCAGCGATTCCACCGCTTCGATAAATTCCTCAGCGACTCCGGTGGAAAACTCTTTCACGTTGATGTAACCGATGCCGTCTTCCAGCAAACGGAAGTTGAGTGAAGCGTTGGTAATGGATGCCCGAACGATGTCAAAGGTACGTTCTTTTTCGTCGGAAGGCCGATAGGTTGTAATATTGACGACGGTTCCGATGGGTCCCCGCACCGCGTTGCCAAGCGTTTCACGATCAGCGAATGTTTCTACATCGACGCCGTCCACGAAGGTAATTCGATCGCCCGCAAGTATGTCAGCTCCCTCTGCAGGGCTCCCTTCGAGTACTTCGTTGACCACAACGCCGCCGTCGTCGGTGAAATGGACGATCACACCGATGCCGGAGTATTCGCCGCTCATCGAGGCGACATGCTCTTCATAATCTTCCGGACTCATATAATATGTATAAGGGTTGCCGAGCGCCGCCGGCAGTCCTTCCGCGAGTTTCTCCACCAGTTCGGCATCCGTATACGCCTCCAGATACCCGTTTTTGACGGTCTCCATATAGAACTTCAATTTGTTCAGCGCCGCCAGGTTTTCCGGTGTGTTCTCCATCACGAGGGACGCGGTCTCCCGGTAGGGGCGAAATCCGAGCGTCCAGAGAGCGCCTGCAGTCAGCAGTACGGATACCACCAGTGTGATTGCAACTGCGGCAATAATGCGGCCTCCGCAACGCGGGCGGGGGCCGGAAGGGAGCGGGGCGGCAGTTGTATAGGAAATCTGATCTGACATGTGATGTACCTTTCAGCCCCATGGGCGGGGCGGCCTGATGGATGCGACGGGCAGGTATCAGGGTTGCCCGATAAACTGTTTCTGGAGAGGATCCACCGGATAACCGTCCACACGGACTTCAAAATGGAGATGTGGACCTGTCGAGTTACCGGTGCTGCCGACATAGCCGATCACTTCGCCGGCCGATACATACTGATCCAGAACGACTGCCGCGGATTTCAGGTGGCCATATAATGTGGCCACGCCGTTGTAGTGGTTGATCACGACATAGTTGCCGTATCCGTATCCACCGGTATTCTGTCCTTCCCAGGGATTGTACACCACCATGACCGTCCCTCCGGCAGCAGCCACGACTGGCGCACCATAATCGGCACCGATGTCTACCCCCATGTGTGGACGGGTCTGACCCGGCAGGTCGGTACGGCCTTCCGGCTGGAAAGGAGAAGTGAGCCAGCGGCTGCTCGGGACCGGCCAGGTCATCGTGCCGGAACGTTCCGCTCTCGCAGCCTCCTCGGCAGCGCGGCGGGCTTCCTCGGCGGCACGGCGGGCTGCTTCTTCTTCCGCTTCTTCCTGCTCTTTTTGTTCCTGCAGTTCATGGATCAAGGCACCGATCCGCGCAGATTCGGCGAGCATCTCGTCTTCCTCCGCCTGCCGGGCCGCCAAAACAGCCTGTGCGGCAGCGAGCTCGTCGGTGTTGCGTTGAATCTGGCCACGCAGTTCATCAATCTCCGCCTGTTTTGCCACCACTACCGCATCTGCAGCTTCCCGCTTCGCATCCGCGTCCGCATGCTTGAGTTCCGCGTCGTCCCGGGCGGCTTCCAGTTCGGTGAGCATCTGCTGGTCATAATCCGCGATCGCGCGGATCAGCTCCATGTTGGAGAAAAATCCCTGCAAATTGTCCGACTCGAGAAATACCTCGAGTATCGATTTTTCGCGAAACTCGAACATGGCCTGTAGCCGGGTCCTGTACTGGCTCTCCCGTTCTGCCAGTTCGGTTTCGGAATCGAGGTAGTCTTGGTAGGCCTGCTCCAGTTCCCGGAGCGCAGCCTGCTGCTCGGCCAGCAGCTGTTCATATCGCTGCTGCTCCTCGCGACTCCTGGCATTAAGCCAGTCGAGGTTTCCGGAATAGGTGTTGACCGTACCGGCGAGCTGGGCAGCCTCGGCAGCAATCGCGTCGATCGCCTCCTGCGCTTTTGCCTGTTCTTCCATAGCCTCTTGAATTTTCCGGGCGGTTTCCTGCGAGTCCGCCCGGGCAGGAGAAGGCGGAAACAACGCTCCGCACATCAGAAACGCCAGTATAACGGGAACCGTACGCAATACAAACCGTTTACGAAGACCGGATTGCGACTTCTTGCTGTTCATCTCTGCTCTGCCCTCCAAACTAGACCCGGATGTGTCTGCGGACCGATAGCGCACTGCCGACGGCACCCACCAGAACTCCGATGCCAATGTCGATCCACAGGATGCGGAGCGCCATGCCGGAAACCGGCACCATGGCCAGAAAACTGTCCGGATCGGTTCCGGACATCAGGAGTTCGTAGATCTTTACATAACCGGCATACACGACAGCCCACGCAACCAGCGCACCGGCCAAACCGACAAGCGCGCCTTCCAGAATATAGGGAAACCGTATGTAGGCGTTGGTCGCACCGACATACTTCATGATGCTGATTTCTTCTCCGCGCGCATATACGGAAATGCGGACCATGTTGGAGATGATAAAGAGCGAGATGGCGCACAAAACGACAAATGCAGCCAGCGTGCCGGCATTCACCCAGGTGCGGGCATTGCCAAGGAAGTCCATCACCACCTGGCTGATTTCCACTTTCCGCACGCCCGGGATCCCCCGTGCCTGGGAAGAAAAGTCTTCCCACTGGGCGGGGTCGTTGAGCCGGATATTGAACTGATAGGACAGAATACTCGCGTCGATGCCCTTGAGGGCCGAAGACTGGTCTCCCATGGAGGCTTTGAAATCTTCAAATGCCTGCTCAGGTGTGACGATTGTGCAAGCTTCAACCACCTGGTTGGAGACGAGCTGAACGCGGATCTGCTCCACCTCTTCGGGTGCGAGGTTGTAATCCGCCCATATCGTGACCGGAGGTTCCTGTCCCGCCTGAGTCACAATGGTACGCACATTTTCAGAAAAAACCGAAAAAGCGCCGATCAGTGTCAGCATCAGCGCGACCGTCGTGACCGATGCAAGCGTGACCAGCGGGTGGCGCGCGATATTCAAAACGCCTTCTTTGAAGGAATGGCCGATGGTGATCAGTCTCATGCGTTCCTGCCTTCAGTCATGTGTCGCATAGGCAAGCTCAGCGACAGCATATTGGCCGTGCTGTTCGTCACGGACCAGGGTGCCGTTCCGAATTTCGATGACCCGTTTGTCCATGCGATCGACGAGTGTGCGGTCGTGTGTGCAAATGATGACGGTCGTGCCCGCCGCGTTGATTTCATTGAGCAGTGCCATGATGGACTCGCTGTTGGCGGGATCCAGATTCCCGGTCGGCTCGTCCGCCAGGATGAGTACGGGGTTGTTGATCATCGCACGAGCGATGGCCACCCGCTGCTGTTCGCCGCCCGACAGTTCGGACGGGCGCGCCTGTGCTTTGTCCCGTAACCCGACAACCGAGAGAACGATCGGGACATTGCGCCGGATCGAACGTCGGGATTCTCCGACGATCTCCATCGCAAACGCGACATTTTCATATACGGTCTTGGTGTCGATCAGCCGGAAATCCTGAAACACCATACCGATCCGGCGTCGCAAATGCGGCAGCCGCCGTCTTCGAAGTCGGGACACATCCCTGTCATTGATCAGGACTTTGCCCGAAGTCGGGCGTTCTTCACACGTGAGCAGCTTGATCATCGTGGATTTTCCGGATCCGCTCTCCCCGATGATGAAAACGAACTCACCTCTGCCGATATGGAAACTGACGTCGCGCAGCGCTTCGGTCCCGTTGGACTGGTATGTCATGCTGACGTCGCGAAACTCGATCAATCCGATTGCTCCTCTCCCTGGTCTGAATCAGCTGCGCCACCATTTTCCACTGCCGTGGCGGAAGGCGTTGCGGTCCTGTTTCTCCAGGTACTTGCGAACCATCGAAGCGAGCTTGAACAGAACGGCATCGTCAAAGTTGCGCAAATCCAGCGCGGTGATTTTCTGGACTTTGTCCAGCCGGTACACCAGGGTGTTGCGGTGCACAAACAGCTGACGGGACGTTTCACTTCCGTTGAGATTGTTTTCAAAGAACTTCTGTATCGTCAGCAAAGTCTCGCTGTCGAGAGCGTCGTAGGCGTCATTGGGAAACACCTCGTCGAGAAACATATGACACAGTGTGGGAGGCAGCTGGTAGATCAGACGACCCAGGCCGAGTTTGTCGTACCGGACAATGTATTTCTCATTTTCAAAGATTTCGCCGACCGTCAGCGCGAGCGAGGCTTCCCGGTATGATTTTGCGGCGTCTTTCAGCGTCTCTGCAGGCATACCGATGCCGATGTACACCTTTGACATGGATTCGGCATTGAGGTTGTCCAGAATCAATCCCGCGACATCGTCAATGCTGGTCCCCATAATCCGGGTGTAATCCTTGAGCAGAACGATGGTCTCTTCGTCAATTGCGAGGAGGTGGTCGGCTTTGCGGTCCGGAAAGAGATTGTGCAGAATTTCCATACAGTCGATTCCGTCATCGGCATCCACCTTGATGATGAAAGCAATCCGTGCGGAAGCATAGGGAATCTTGAATTCGCGGGCTTTCAGCGGAATGTCTCCCGGCAGTTCGTTTTCAAGCAGAACGTTTTTGAGGAAGGCGTCGCGCTCCGCATCCGCATTGCGCTCCTGAAGGGCTGCGGAGATCCAGTTGCCCAGCAACTCCAGATAGTTGCGGGATACGGTGTCGGTTCCCTCAATGAAACAGATAAAAGACACCTTGTCTCCCACCGTGATTTTCATATACGTGCGGTCTGACGTGATGGATACCGGATCGTCAGACAAAAGGATGGCGCGAACGGAGGAGTCCTCTTCACCGTCCAGCCGGGGATCGGTCGACGCGATCACGATGCCGTTGGTGTCCAGCACTCCGGCGGTCCGATCCAGAAAACC
>CAZBKR010000064.1:0-10457 GCA_964492455.1 uncultured Oscillospiraceae bacterium | reverse complement strand
GCGTCCGCAGGGCGGGCAACAGGGCGGCTACGCGCCGCGTCCGCAGGGCGGCGGGCAGCAGGGCGGCTACGCGCCGCGTCCGCAGGGTGGCGGGCAGCAGGGCGGATATGCCCCGCGCCGCTCACAGGGGCCGGACGTTCCCACCGAGCTCATCGGACGCCCGCAGACCGGTAGAGGCAATCTGACTGCACGCGACGGGGCTTCGAAACCCGCGCGCAGAGATGACAGTAAAGATACGCGTAAACCCTCTTCAAAAGGGGTCACAGCGATTTCCGACAAGCACGCAACCCTCAAAAAACAGGCGCAGATCCTGCCGGACAGCGGTCTGCAGGCAGCATTGACCGACGAGACCATCATGGAGACGATCTACAGTCCTTCGCGTTCCTCCCGTCGCCGCGGCGGCAGCCGCAGGAGAGAAAGGGGTTCTGCGCAGGCATCCCAGGCAGCTGTCCAGCGCGCGATCCTGACCCATGTGACACTCCCGGAAACCCTTACGGTAAAGGAGTTTGCTGAGGCCATCAAGAAGACGGCCGCAGAGATTATCAAAAAACTGATGAAGATGGGGGTGATGGCCACTCTCAATCAGGTCATCGACTTTGATACCGCCTCCATCATTGCCAGCGAGTACAACATCACAACCGAACAAGCGGTTGTGGTGACCGAAGAGGACATCCTGTTTGACGAGACCGATGATACCGAGGGAGATCTGATTCCCCGTCCGCCGGTTGTCGTCGTCATGGGCCATGTCGACCACGGAAAAACGTCGCTGCTGGACCGCATTCGGGAAACTTCGGTTGCAGAAGGGGAAGCAGGCGGTATCACGCAGCACATCGGTGCATACATGGTTACCACCAAAGGCCGGCGCATCACATTCCTCGATACGCCGGGACACGAAGCCTTTACCACAATGCGTGCCCGTGGCGCGCAGGTGACGGACATCGCCATACTCGTCGTAGCAGCAGATGACGGCGTGATGCCGCAGACTGTCGAAGCGATCAACCATGCGCGGGCTGCCAACACGCAAATCGTCGTGGCGATCAACAAAATCGACCTGCCCGGCGCCAATATCGACCGGGTAAAGCAGGAACTCGCGACGCGCGACCTGATTCCCGAAGAGTGGGGCGGTTCCACAATCATGGTTCCCGTGTCTGCCAAGACAGGTGAAGGATTTGACGATTTGCTGGAGATGCTGTTGCTGACGGCAGACATCCTCGATCTGAAATCCAATCCCGACAAGCAGGCCAAAGGTACCGTCATCGAGGCAAAACTCGACAAAGGCCGCGGCCCTGTCGCAACGTTGCTGGTGCAGCGAGGTACCCTCCAGGCCGGCGACACACTGGTGACCGGGTCAGTCGTCGGCCGCGTGCGGGCCATGACCGACTACAAAGGCACCCCCATCAAGAAGGCAGGTCCTTCGACTCCGGTTGAGATCATCGGCCTTCCCGAAGTGCCAGAAGCCGGCGAACTGTTCTACGCGGTTACGGATGAGAAGACCGCGCGCAGTCTGGTGGAACGCCGTCGTTCAGAACAGCGTGAGCAAGGATTGCGCCAGAGTTCACGGATGTCACTGGAGTCTCTGTTCTCAAAAATGTCAGCCGGAGAAGTACTCGATCTCAACCTGATCGTCAAGGCAGACGTCCAGGGCAGTGTCGAAGCGGTGAAACAGTCTCTGGAGAAACTGTCGACTTCGGAAATACGGGTCAACGTCATCCATGGCGCGGTTGGCGCCATCACGGAAGGAGACGTCACACTGGCGGAAGTCGCGGATGCGATCATCATCGGATTCAATGTGCGCCCTGCCGCCAATGTCGCCGACATTGCGGAAGAACACGGCGTGGATCTGCGGATGTACCGGATCATCTACAATGCGATCGAAGACGTACAGGCTGCTATGAAGGGCATGCTGGCACCGGTTTACAAAGAGAGCATTCTGGGTCATGCCGAAGTGCGCCAGGTGTTCCGTATCACCGGCGCCGGTACGGTGGCCGGATGTTATGTGACCGACGGTCGAATCCTGCGGTCCTCCGAAGTGCGCGTCGTCCGGGACGGGATTGTCGTGCATGAAGGAAAACTGCAGTCCCTCAAACGTTTCAAAGACGACGTGAGGGAAGTGGCGACCGGTTACGAATGCGGAATCGCCATTGAAAAATTCAACGACATCAAAGAATCCGACATCATCGAGGCGTTCGAGATGAAGGAAGTGGAAAGGACCTGATATGGAACGTTCCGACCGTGTGGGCGATGAGATGCGGACGGTTCTGTCCGACATCCTGCGGGATGACCTCAAAGACCCGGGAATGCCCGAAATGGTTTCGGTCGTGGGAGTCCGGGTCACAAGAGATCTGTCGCACGCCTATGCGCACATCAGTGTGTTGGGCGACGAACAGGCCCGGAAAAACTGCAAAAAAGCGCTGGAGCGCGCCGGCGGGTTCATTCGACGCGAAATCGGACACCGGATGCGGCTGCGGATGACACCCGAGATCCACTTTGTATTTGACAGTTCGATTGAGCGCGGCATCGAGATCAATCGGTTGATCGATGAAGTCATCGGCAGGAAATCCGATAAGCCCGGGAACGGGGAGGATGCCGGCAGATGACTGCAACGGATCCTTCTCTCACGGCGATTGCACTGACAATCGGGCGGTTGGCGCGTTCCGGCGGATGGATTGACATCCTCCCGCACGTACGTGCGGACGGGGATGCGGCCGGTTCGTCACTCGCGCTTGCCCATTTGATTTCCTCTCTGGGCGGCCGGGCGAGAGTTGTACTGGAAGAACCGCTGGACTGGACGTTGTCAGTCCTGCCCGGAGCTGACACGGTTCAGGTCGGGTTGCCGCACACCGGGGGGGATGAGCTGCCCGGACAGCCGGATGCGGCTATCATGCTGGATTGCGGCGAGACGACCCGGTTGGGAACACGCGCCCCTTTGTTTACCCGGGCGGACATCCGGATCGTACTGGACCACCATCTCTCAAGCCAGCACTCCGAGGGACTCAGCCATATAGATCCCTCGGCAGCCGCCGTAGGCGAAATCGTGTATCGTCTGATCCGGTTGCTGGAGACAAAGACCGGGCGGGAACTGCTGTCACACAGGATAGCCGTATGCATCATGGGAGCGATTTTGACCGATACCGGAGGGTTTCGTTTTTCCAACACGACGAGAGATACGTTCGAAATTGCTTCTGACCTCATGGCGTATGAGGTGGATGTAGGAGCGCTCAGTTATGGACTGCTGGAGTCCATGACAATTGAGAAATACCGTTTGATCGGACTGGCCAGCACCCGGGCGGTTTTTTATCACGGCGGAGATGTGGCAGTCCTTGGAATTACACAGGAGATGCTGACGGAAACCGGAGCGGATGAGACCGACACAAACGGTCTGGCCAATATGCTGCGGGCCATCCACTCTGTTCAGGTCGCATTGGTGCTCAAGGAGAGCGAAGACGGGACGGTTCGTGTAAATATCCGATCCAAAGACCGGTTTAATGCTGCCGGTTTCGCAAAGTTCTTCGGCGGTGGAGGACATGCCCGCGCAGCCGGTTTCCATCTAGAGAAGATCACAATGGCGGATGCAACGTCGATGCTGGCTGAAAAGGCCGGAGAATGGCTGGATCGGGCATGACCGCGATTCCCGCAGGAGGAATCATCAATATCGACAAGCCGACCGGTATCACTTCGTTTGGAGTGGTTTCTCGCGTGCGCCGTTTTCTGGGACTCCGTCGTGTGGGACACTGCGGTACGCTGGATCCGTTCGCTTGCGGTGTGTTGCCGATCCTGATCGGCCGGGCAACCGGGATCGCCCGCTATATGGACGGATACGATAAATCATACCGGGTTACAGTGCGGTTCGGGTTTTTTACGGACACCCAGGACCGCACCGGAACGCCGCTGGGAGGACGTGTCCCGTCTGATGCCGAATGTAAGGCCATGGCGGCGGACGGATTCCGCGCCATTCGTGATGCAGTCGCAAATCTGGCCGGAGACAGATTGCAGATGCCTCCTATGTATTCTGCGGTGAAAGTCGACGGCCGTCCGCTGTATCAATACGCCCGCAAAGGGATCGAAGTCGAACGCAAAGCACGGCCGATCCACGTGTACCGGTCCGAACTGCTGTCGGTCGGAATCGTGGATGGTCTCCCGGAGGCGACTGTAGAGATCGATTGCTCCAAGGGAACCTACATCCGCACATTGTGCCAGGACCTCGGTGAGGTGACAGGATGGGGCGCACACGCATCGGAGTTGACACGTACCGCCTGCGGTCCGTTTCTGCTGGCAGAATCATTGCCTCTGCATCTGCTGGAGTCATGGGCGGAGGACGGGCCGCAGGCCATTTGGGAAACGCTCCGGACCCGTGGAATTTTATTGCCGGCGGAGGATGCGGTCGCTGCTTTCCCGGCTGTATCGTGTGATGCATCAGCGGCTCTTCATTTTGTGCAGGGACGACTCCTTGGCGAAGGAGAGATCGATATGCCCTCCGATTCCCGTGAAGAGCGCCGGGTGACGGTTCACGGCCCGGACGGATTTTTGGGAGTCGGGCTGATACACAGAGACGAAGCGGGGTCTTTTTGGATCCGCGCGGAAAGGGTGTTCGCATCAACGTGAGAATCATCGACAGCCGGGAACCGGTCTGCCCCGAACCGGTATCACGTGGAATTGCCATGGGTTTTTTTGACGGCATGCATCGCGGTCACCAGCAGGTGGTCCGCACCATGGCGTATCTTTGTGCGGAACGGGATTTGCGCAGCTGTATCTATACGTTTGATGCACATCCCTCATCCGTGATTACCGGGAGGGAGAACCCCGAGGGTTTTTTATGTGAAGGAGAGGAACGGTTGCAGTGCCTGTCGGGTTCCGGTGCGGAGGAGATCTATCTCCAGCATTTTGATCGCGCACTGGCGGATATGGATTTCACCGTATTTCTCGACACAGTACTCATCGATACCCTGCATGCCAGACTGGTGGTGATCGGCTTTGATTTCCGCTTCGGGAAGAACCGGACGGGCAACGCGGACTCGCTGCGCGCCTGGGCGTCCGATCGGGGGGTGGAGGTGATCGTTGTCGAAGCCTTTTCCCTGGGTGGCACCATCGCTTCCAGCACGCTGGTCCGCAGGCTGGTCGCTCAGGGCAATATGGAGGAAGCGTCTGTCTTTCTGGGACGGGATTACCGGTTGACCGGCACGGTCGAACCGGGACGTCAGCTGGGGGCCAGACTGGGGTTTCCAACGGCCAACATCACGGTAAAAGGCGGGAAAGTTCTGCCTGCGACCGGCGTCTATGCAACCCGGACGATCGTGGACGGCTTTGCGTATGAATCGGTTACCAACATCGGAACAAGACCGACTGTAGATCGGACGGATACCCGGATGGTTGTGGAGTCCTTCCTGTTCGACATGGATAGCGATTTGTACGGCAAAACGATCCATGTGGAGTTTTTGTCGCGACTGCGGGAAGAGCAGCGGTTTGACGGATTGCTCCAGCTGTCCGCACAGATCCGGGAGGATATCGCAGGCGCCAGGCATTGGCACGCCGGCAACGAGAGGTTGTGGATGACCGCCACTGTCAACCGGATCCCGATCTGGGTCCTGCGGAGCCTCCGGTTCCGCACTTCCATACTGGGAATCACATTCCGGATGCCGATCGATGCACGACGGGCAACAGTGTGGAATCTGCTGTCCCGTATTCTGGTGTCCTGCTGTCGCAAATATCCTACCCGGCAATCCTTTTCACTTGCGCTCGACCGGATGTACGGAGCGAGGATTGACGCGGCAGTCGACAAAGAAGGGGATCTCCTGTGTCTGCATTTCACGGTGGATGCCGTATCCACCTGGATCGATGGCACGCGCGTTTTTGATGAGGCGTCATCCCTCCTGATGGATCTTCTTGTCGATCCGCTGCTTGATAGCGAAGGGTTTTTTGATGCCGCACTGGTGGAAGCCGAGCGCGCCGGGTATCTCAGCGAATTGCGAGGCCGGTGGAACGATCGAGAAAAATATACCTATGACCAGGGGATCGCCTGGTTTTTGGATGGAACACCGCATGGTGTGGACACGGACGGAACGCTTGCGTTTGTTCCCCTCATAACAGCGGAAGAATTGCTGGATGCGTATCGTGAACTGCTCACCACCGCCTCGATCACGGTGGTGGCCGGTGGTGATATCGGCATCGGGGAGCGGCGATGGCTGGCGGAACGGATGGCCTCACTACCATCGGGCCTACGTGCCTTTGCACCGCAGCCCGGGATCTCGCCCGCACCCTGTGCTTTGAAACCTGTCTTCCGAACAAAACGGGAATCCCGCCCCATGGAACAGGCCCGCTTACTGGCGGTGTTCTCCGGGTTGCCTCCGTATTTTTCCGGTGACGGTATGTCGATCAACGTATTGAACAGCATGTTCGGAGGGGATTCCCATTCGCTGTTGTTTGATGCTGTCCGGGAAAAGCAATCCCTGGCATACAGTGTTTTTTCATCCGTACTGCGATATGTGGGCGGAGTGGCCGTCTATGCGGGTGTGGCCCCCCGGGATATCGAGAAGGCGATGGAGACGGTTTCCACCGAGATGGAGCGCCTGGCAACAGGTGCGTTTGATGCCACTCTTTTTGATAATGCCGTCACGATGGTACGCACGCAGTTGCTGACCTTGTCGGACAGCCTGGCGGGGCTGCTCGGATTTTATACAGCCGGACTTTCCAACGGGCGGCTCTTCCAGGTCAGGGATGCGTTGCGGCTGCTGGCGGATGTCACACCTGCCCACATCGCGAAGCTGGCGTCACCACTCCGGCTGTCCAGCCTGTTTGTTGTGGATCCCGGCGCACAAGTGGAGGATATGAGATGAGTTTGCCCGGATGGGTTCTCACGGAAAGAACCGACCCCGTGTCGGGTACCCGGATCAAGACACTGACCCATGCCTCCGGTTTTCGACTGATTCTGTTGCCGCGCCCCGGATTTGCGCGCCGTTTCGGATCGATCTGCATACCTTACGGATCCGTTCATGGCGTTTGGAGGGATGCCCGCGGCAGGGTCGAGATGCCCCCGGGCACCGCGCATTATCTGGAACACTGCGTGTTCAGCAAAGAGGAAGGCGGCGGATTGCTGACCCGGTTGTCTTCGATCGGCGCGGATGCGAATGCCTACACCTCGCATACCCATACCATGTATCACTTCACATCGGTGGAACGGTTCAATGAAGCGCTTTTTGCCTACTTCGACGCAGTCATGTCGCCGCCCTTGACCGACCGGAGAGTAGAAGAAGAACGCGGCATTATCCTCTCGGAAATCGGGATGTACCACGATGATCCGGACAGCAGGGCCTTTACAGCGTTGCTCGAGGGACTGTATGCGAACCATCCGGTCCGGGTCGATATCGCCGGAACGCCGGATAGCGTCGGCCGTATCACCGCTTCCGATCTCAAAACCGTAGCGAATGCCCTGTATCGCCCGCCTGCAGCCACAGTGACACTGGTCGGAGATATGGAGGAACAAACCATTCTCGAGGGATTTGACGCCCGGATGCAGGAGTCCGCGGTCCCGATGCCGCAGCCGGAGCTGGTGGACGAGCGTCCGGACATTTTGTTGCCGGAGACCACCCTTTCTATGGATATCGGGACCTCCTCGTTTCTGGTCGGGATCAAGGATCCCCATGTCCTGCCCTCGTCTCCACTGGAAGGGCTGTCCCTGGTTGAAAGAAAACTGACGGGCCGGCTGCTGACAGAAAGTTTGCTGGGGCCGTCTTCTTTCCTGTTCAGCGAACTGTTTTCCCAGGGGGTGCTGAATGACTCGTTCGGATTTCAGTATGTATGCGAGCGCGATTTTGCGTATCTGGTCGCAGGTGGCGAATCCGACCGCCCGGCCGAAGCCGCGGAGCGGCTGCTTGAGGCTTTTCGCAAGGCATGCGGACGCGGAATGGAAAACGGGCTTTTCGAGATGCAGAAGAGAGTGGCGGCCGGAGATTTTCTGCGTTCCATGGATCAGATCCGTTCCTGCGGTATGGCTGCCGCGCGTGCGGCGCTCGACCGGGTTGATTTGTTTGAATATCCCGCTGTATATGATAGGATAGACGCACGGCAGGCGATGGAATCCATGCGTTTTATGGCGGATCAAAGCCAGGTCGCCCGCGTATACGTTGTTCAGCATTCCGAGGAGGGTACCCCATGACGACAGGTTATGACGTCAATTTCGAAGGCCTTGGGATCTCTGTTTATGTCGAACCGGTTGCTTTTTCCTTGTTCGGATTCGACATTTACTGGTACAGCATCCTGCTGACAATGGCTGTCTTTTTCTGTATGTGGCTTGCGGTCCGTCACGCAAAATACGCGGGACTACGCCAGGATGACATTATGGACGTGTTCATCGCGATCGTTGTCTTTATGATCATCGGCGCGCGTTTGTTTTTTGTCGTGTTTTCCTGGGAGCAATTCCGATACGACCTCAAATCAATCTTTTCCACCCGATCCGGCGGTCTGGCTTTCTACGGCGGGGTACTGGGCGGATTGTTCGGGATCTGGCTGGTTACCAAACTGAAGAAAATCCGCTTTGCCCGCATGACGGATTTCCTTGCCGTATATGTGCCGCTGGGCCAGGCGATTGGCCGGTGGGGCAATTTCTTCAACCAGGAGGCGTTCGGCACCAACACCACTCTCCCCTGGGGCATGTACAGTGAGCAGACCAACCGTTATCTTTCGGCACTCAATCTGGCCGGGCTCGATCCGGAAAAGCCGGTTCATCCGACTTTCCTGTATGAATTTATTGGCAATCTGATCATTTTCTTCCTCTTGATGCGCATTCGCCGTGTGGCCAAAAAGCCTTTTGAGGTCACGGTCTGGTATTTGCTTCTCTACGGACTTCTGCGGTTCTTTGTCGAAGGGATCCGCACCGACGCGCTGTTTATCGGGAACACCTGGCTTAGGATCTCACAGGTTCTGTCTGCGCTGATGGTGGTGGCGGCTCTTGTGGTCCTGACCTTGTTTTACCGGAAGAGCCGGATGGCGGAAGCCATGACTCCTGCTCCGGCCGGGGAGGATTCCGTTCCCGGGGCAGATTTGGCGATCGCGACTCCCGCCGGTACGACGGATGCCGATGTTTCAGTTCCGGAGACGGCAGAGACAGAGGAAACACTGGCGGAAGCAGGGCAGCAGCCTGCAGATCACTCGGACGGAGAACATGAGCAGGCACCCGATGCCGATCCCGATCATCCGACTCCCTGATGCCAAAACCCGGCTTTGAAAAACTCAGACAGGAAGAATATTTCCGGGCGCTGGACTACTGGTTGCTGGTTCCCGTGTTATGTATCACCTTGATCGGTCTGTCCGCGCTGGACGATGTGCTGCGTACCGGCACCACCTATCCGATGAGTTTTTACCGCCAGGTAGGCGCCGTTCTGATCGGTGTACTGTGCGCGCTGGCGCTCAGTCTGCTTGAGGTCCCGTTTCTGAAGATCCTGGGATTCCTGGTATATGCGGTCAGCATTCTTCTGTTGTTTCTGGTGCGATTCACACCCCTTGGGTTTGATCCCAACAACTCCGGATCTCAGAGCTGGCTTTCGATCCCGATCGTCGGATCTTTTCAACCCTCCGAACTTTCCAAAGCGGGGCTTGCGATGGTTTCCGCATATATCCTGGAGGCGATCCGGCTGCGCCGGTTCGGGCGATACAACCACCTGAAGGGTTTTGCGCTGCTTGCCGGTGTGTGCGTCCCGGTGATCGGACTGGTAGCGTTGCAACCGGATTTTGGAACAGCGATGGTCATTCTGATCATGTTGTCTGTGATGGTGTTTGCCTGGGGCGTCCGGATCCGGTATGTGCTGTTGGCGATGTCCGGTGCAGTGGTTGCGATTCCCATCGTTTTCACCACAATGCTCAAACCTTATCAGCAGGACCGCATTCTAACGTTTTTGTTCCCTGCCTATGATCCGGATGCCACCTTTCATGTGACACAATCCAGATTGGCCATCCAGTCCGGCGGCATCCTCGGGAACCCGGCCGGATTGACAGTATACGTACCGGAACAGGAGTCTGACTTTATCTTCACCGCCGTCGCGGAGAAGACCGGTCTGGTGGGAACGGCCGCTCTGTTCTTGCTGGTTTTCTTTTTCATCGCACGCTGTTTTTATATCGCGTCCAAAGTGCGCAGTCCGTCCTCATCCTATATGATCACCGGCCTTGCCTCCGTTCTGGCATTTCACTACATCGAAAATCTCGGCATGTGTGTCGGATTGCTGCCGATCACCGGCATCCCGCTTCCATTTATGAGTTACGGCGGAACCGCGATGATCGTCAGTTACTTCTCGCTGGGCGTCATGCTGTGTGTCTCAATGGACCGGAGCTTGAGCGGAAAGACGTAAGCATTCCGGACAAAAAGGATCTCAACAAGGATAGCCAACCGCACGGGAGACCCTCACAGGAGGGTCTTTTGTTACGTTTGCATTACAGGGACCAAAGCGGACGGCGGAATCGTTGCAGCAATA
>CAZBKR010000063.1:0-10733 GCA_964492455.1 uncultured Oscillospiraceae bacterium | reverse complement strand
CTTCGAGCATCACCCGGACAATCGGCTCCGTGCCGGAAGCGCGCACCAATACCCGCCCGCGTCCCGCCAACCGGCGCTCAGCGTCGGCACACAAGGTGAGAATTTCGGGGTCGGCCATCGCAGCTTCTTTTTTTTCATTGGGGATGCGTGCGCTTTTCAAGACCTGCGGCAGCACCGTCATGATCTTGCGGGCTTCGCCCAATGACTGTTTACGGCTCTGCAGTGCACGCAACAACCGCAAAGCGGACAGTATCCCGTCCCCTGTCGTCGCGTATTCAGTGAGAATGATGTGACCGGACTGTTCTCCACCGATCGTATATCCGCCGGCAACCATGGATTCCAGAACATACCGGTCGCCGACCTTGGTCTTTTCCAGCCGGATCCCCCGCTCGCGCGCGGCGATATCCAATCCCATGTTGCTCATGACCGTAACGACCAGCGTATCAGCAGGCAGGTTGCCTTTATCACGCATATCGTCGGCGATAATCGCCATGATGATGTCCCCGTCGACCGGATCTCCGTACTCGTCTACCGCCAGCATACGGTCCGCATCTCCGTCAAACGCCAGTCCCAGCGAGCACGCCTGTTCGCGTACGAGGTGCGACAAGCCGCCCAGATGGGTGGAACCGCAGTTTTCGTTGATGTTGACACCATCCGGTGTGACACCAAGCGGCAGAACCTGTGCTCCAAGATCACGGAACAGACCGGGAGCAATGGCACTCGCGGCTCCGTTTGCGCAATCCATAGCGATTACAAGACCGGTTAAATCACAGCCCATCGTCTGTTTGAGATGCTCCGCATAATCGGTGGCTGCCGAGTCGTATCGGCTGATTCTCCCGATCTGTTCCCCCTCCGGACGCACCGAAGGTTCCCGTCTGGCGATGATGGCCTCGATTTCGTCTTCGACTCGATCCGGAAGTTTGTACCCCTCCGAATTGAAAAATTTGATACCGTTGAACTCAAATGAATTGTGCGAAGCGGAGATCACTACACCGGCATCACAGCCTCTGGCACAAGTCAGATAGGCGATCGCAGGGGTCGGTACCACTCCGCACAGGATCGCGTCGGCACCCGCCGCGCAAATCCCGGCGGCCAGAGCAGCCTCCAGCATGCCGCATGAAATCCGGGTGTCCGAACCAATCAGAATCCTGGGTTTGTGCCGAACCTCTCCGGCCAAAACCGCCGCGCCTGCGCGCCCCAGATCAAATGCGAGCTCCGGCGTAAGCTCCCGGTTTGCGACGCCCCGTACACCGTCGGTACCAAACAATCTACCCATTTCAGTATCCCTCTATCCACAGATTCTCGAATTATAGCACATGCCCCACCCGATCATCCGCCGGAGGGTTTGTAAATGTTTACGGTCTGCGTGGTCGGTTTTTGAGACACGACTTCGAAATGCATCAAAGCATCAATATCGATCTGGATGTCAAGTGTCTGGACCGACGCTTCTTCGACTTGAGACAAATCTATATATGCTTCGATGTCCAGACTGGACAGACTCGCAAAACTCTTGAGTCTGCCGCGTACGTCGATTGTGACAGTGGAAACCGGCATTTGCGCAGACAGCCCCCTGGCCCGGAGTTCTTCTGTCCCGTGCGATTCCAGCTGCACAGTATAAGCTCGCGTCTCAACCGGATTGGTGGTGGTTTGGACAAACAACCATACAAACACAGAAATCGCAAACGAGGCGATCAGGAGCCAGCGTCTTCGGCGTTTCGGGATCCGGGGGGTCTGGACATCTCCGATCCCGTCCTCTGAGATCTCTCCCTCTTCCTGTGTCTGGCGGCGACTGCGCCCGAACAGACTGGAGATAACCCCGCCAGTCTTCTTTTCGGTGGACATCAGCTTGTGCAGCAGTGTACGCAGCGCATCCGCGTTTTCAAGCGTAAAAAGCCGTCCGTCCAGCGCAACCGAAATCGCGCCGCGCTCTTCGGACACCACCACAGCAATCGCGTCTCCCATCTCGCTGACGCCCACCGCCGCCCGATGGCGTGTGCCGTAATCGCGGCGCAGGTGATAATTGTCGGACAGCGGAACATGGCAACGCGCGGCCTGAATCCGTCCGTTCCGGATGAGAACCGCACCATCGTGCAACGGGGATCCCTTGTAGAAAATCTGCATCAGCGCGGTCGCGCTCAGGTTGCTGTCGAGCGTCACGACGTTTTCTTGCGTCAGAAGCTCTCCCAGCCGGGTCGAACGCTCGATGATGATCAGGGCACCTGTATAGGTGGCTGCCATCCGTTCGCAGGCAATGACGATCGCTTCAATGGTTTTGTGAATGGAAGCGGATCCGATCTCCTCGTCCAGCCCCAATCGGGATGGGAGCAGATGAAACGTATTGCGGCCGACGGTTTCCAGCGCGCGCCGGAGTTCCGGTTGAAATACGACCACAAACGCGATGGCCAGAACGGAGATCGAGTTGTTGAGAATATAGCCGATTGTTTCCAGCCCGAGCAGCTCCACAAGAAGAGTCAGCGTAAGAATCAAGACGATGCCGCGCAGCAGCTGCCAGGCGCGGGTATCAGCCATCAACCGAAGGATATAGTAAACAACGAGCGTCGTAACGACGATGTCCACCAGGTTGAGCACCATGTCGAGCGGTCCGCCGAAAAAAACGATCCCGCTCGAAATACTACTGAACAGCTGTGTGAAAAAATCACCCAGATTGCTGAACACATCACTCATCACCATGCGCATGATTCCCTCAGTTCGTCAGGTTTTCCAGCACGTCATGCTCCAGACGTTCCGGAGAGAGAATGTGAATGGTGCGGCCGGTAACCCGGATCAGTCCGTCTTTTTCCATATTGATGAGCTCACGAGAAAAGGAGGGGCGCGGCATGGCGAGCAATCGGGATACCACTTCTTTGGACGCGGGCAGACGCACCTGCATCGGCGTTTTGCGGCGAACTGTGACGGGATGCGCACCTGACTGCCGTCGTTTCTCCTCACGGTCGAGATCCAGGAGATAATACGCGATCTTCTGTCGCAGGCTCTTCTGGGACAGAAGAGAAATCCGCTTGTGCTGCTGCCGGATCCGGTCGGACAACACCTGGATAAAATTCATCTCCACACCTTTGTTGGCATGCACCATTTCTTTGAGCAGATCGTTGGACAGCACGATCACCTTGCTGTTCGCGACCGCTTCGATCGTCATGGGACAGAGATGATCCGAACCAAACACCAGATCGGTTCCAATGATGTCACCCGGACCCATCAATCCAAGTGTAAACGCTTCCCCCGAGCCGGTATATCGCTGCATCGCCAGCTGGCCTTCGACCACAATACCGACATATCCGCACACATCCCCTTCGTGGATCAGAACTTCCCCCTTCCACACCAGGCGTATGGAAGTCATCAGGCAAAAGGGTTCAAAAAATTCATGATTGAGACCACGGAACAATGCAGTTGCGGCCAATTCGTCACAGACTTTGCGCATGTGGCCCTCCCTTGTCGGATTTCCTCTTGCGGAGCGGCCTTCGCCGTAGCGGCATACTAGCCGACCGTCACATGGAATTATACGATATTCGGCGCAATTGTGACAGGTGTTACAAAGGGGCACCGTGATCCGGAAGAAGAATATTCATTTGCAGACGGACAGAGAATCCGCTACTTTGATGGAGAGACACGAGTACAACAAGCGTCAGGAGGACGGGACAGTATGGATATACTGCATTCGATCTGCGAGACCGAGGGTCCGAGCACAGGGAAAGAGCTGCACCGGAAAACCCGTACAGATCTGTTCCGGCTCTGGAAAGCATGTTTCACATGTGACGGTCTGGTTTTCGCGGAAGCAGGTTGCCGGTATCTGCGATTTGATAAACAAGTCACTGGCTATGCCCGGTTGTCGCCCTCCATCGGTCGCGCGTTTTACAGTTATACCGTGTTCGGAACCCCGGAGCAGCTCGATGCGGTACGAGCCCGGGCTGCCGAAATCACCCGGGAGTCCGTCGAGGTCAGTCATCGCAAAACCGAACTGGCGCGTGAAGTGATCTCGACGGTCGTATCACGTCATCATGCCGCTTCAGCGGTGTCTGAACATGCCTGTTTTCTCATCTCGGGCGACATTGCCTACGAGATGGCGCACAGAGAGCCGCGACCGGAGCCTTCCACAGACAAACTGGTCAACGGATCGGACCTCGATATCGTCGTGGTGCACGACGGTCTGTCTGCTGACGAAGTGCAGAGTCTGGACCGTTTGATCTATGAGCAAAAGTACCGGCTGCTGCGGGATCCGGCGCTGCGCGAGGAAATCGATTATGTCATCAAAGACCTCGCCCGGGCACAAGAACAACTCGCTTTTACGGATTTTGAATCCATGATCGCGTCGAAAGTTATGCATGAAGGCTTGTATCTTTTCGGGAATCCCGCCCTGTTTGACCGGATCAAATCGGAAGTCTCCCGCGCTGGTATCCCGGATAAGCTTCAGGTCTTGCACAAGCGGGCTGCGGAAGAACGAAAAGATGCCAGGAGAGACCTCCTGGCATCCGATGGTGCGATTCATGATGAAAACATCATGCAATTGTTTTACACGACCGAAGAGCGGGAAGAGTTCTTTTAGCAGCCCGCACCCGGATGCAAACGGGACTGCTGATCACAACCCATACCGGGACTTGATTTTCTCGATATGCCGGTAGTGGTCCGCATGCCGGAGGGCGGCAGCAGCCGGCTCGTCCAGAACGACAGTGATAGATCCCGGGTGCAGCTGGATGGCCGACGACGTCACCTGGGATGTCACAGGGCCTTCCAGAGATGCGGCGACTACTTCGGCCTTTTTGGCACCGTTGACGATCATCAGGATACTTCTGGCATCCAGAATCGTACCGATCCCCATCGTGATCGCAAAGTGAGGCATTTCGTCGCGGGTGACACCGGCCTTGCGGTAGAAGGCTTCATAGTTGTCATCCAGCGTCTGTTTGGTCAATGCCTGGACGTGTGTCCTCGAAGCGAGGGATGTTCCGGGTTCGTTGAATCCCCAGTGCCCGTCTCCTCCGAGTCCGAGCAGTTGCAGGTCAATGCCGCCCGCTTTGACAATTTCCTCTTCATACCAGCGGCAGAATGCGATGGGATCCCGGGCTTTCCCGTCGGGAACATGTGTGTTTTCCGGCTTGATATTGATCAGCGAAAACAGTTCCTCATGCATGAAACGGGCATAGCTCTGGTCCATCGAATAGGGTTGTGAAAGATCCATCCCGACGCCCAGATACTCGTCCAGATTGAAGGTTGTGACCTGTGAGAAATCGAGTCCTTCGTCCCTGCACATCCTTCCCAGCTCCTGGTATGTGCCGATGGGCGTCGCGCCGGTCGCGAGACCCAGCACACACGCCGGTTTCCTTCTGATCTGATCCGCGATCACGCGCGCGGCTTCGCGACTCATTTTGCCGTAGTCTTCCCGGATGAGGATGTCCATGCAATGATACCTCCTTGTATCCTTTGCGGTTTGATTGAAATTTAACAACCCGGGTCCGTTGGCGGCCCAGGGGAATTATACCGCTCGCGGGTCGACCGCGTTGTTACAGGTTTTTTTCCATCGCCCCGCCGATGTCACCGGGCTTTCGCGCGATGATCACGTCCCGCTTGATCGCCTGATCCACCCGGTGCTCCAACCGCCCGTAGGGAGATCCGTCCAGCACGATCAGACCGGCTTCCTGAAACATGCGGTCCATCTCGGTCCGGGGCAGGACAAAAGCGTTCCACGACAGCGCCACCGTCCCGCCGGGGCGCAGACAGCGAATCCAGGCCGGAAGACAGGCAGCCACCAGCTCTCCGGGATTCCGGGTCGGCGAACCGGTCGTGAACCGGGTAACATTCCCGTGGCGAACCCCATACGGCAGGTCGCCGGCAATGATATGGAAGCGGTCCTTGCGGAACATTGCATCCGTGTATCTGGCATCTCCGCAAACCATTTCGCATCCGGCGGAAACCCCTTTCTTTGCATCCTCCTTACTTTTTGAAATCTCAAACACCGTACGTTCTGCTTTGAACGACCGGTTCGGCCCGCTGATACGCTGCCGTTCCATGCGGTGTTTGTATTTGCCGGTCTCCAGGTATTTTTTTAAATACACGATGCCGTCCTGTACTGCTTCCGGGTTGATCTCGATGCCGCAGACGTCGTGTCCGGCGACCATGCCTTCAAACAGGGTTGTGCCTTTGCCCGCTACGGGATCCAGGATCTGGAGTCCCGTGCGGCCGGAAAAGGCCGAAGCCTGCACGGCAAGATTGACTAATAACCGCGTAAAATGCGGATTCGTTTTACCGGCGTACTTGAGCATCGTGACCAGCGAGTCGTCAAACAGGCCGATTGCCGGGGCGTCCAGGGGGAACAATCCAGTACGTCCCCCGCATGCGCTGTATTCAAAGACCGCCTGCACAAAGGACATCCGATGTATCTGCCGGATGTCGGAAAGGGTCAGCGGCTGGCCGGTGGAAAAAGACAAAGCGGAACAACACGCGATCTTCGTGCGGACTGTCTCCGCCGGCATCTCCGTCAAAGAGGAGGTCATCGCTTCGAATTCCTGCAGTATCAGCCGGCCGGCATGATCATAGGAGATGCTTTCATGTCCCGGATGGATCAAAACTACATATGCGGGCATGTGCACCCTCCTCCTTGAGCGGCATGGAAAAGTTGCTGGCAGTGCGCCATTCTTCTCCTGGCATTCCAAGGCACCTTCAGGTTACTCCAGATGATCAACCGCAGCGCGCTCGATGACCAGACCCCGGGTATAGCGCTGCATGAACGCGTCAAATCCGTCCAGATCCTTCGGATCGGGCTCCACTCTGACACTTTGCTGCCCCGCGAACACCTTCTGGGACAGGAAGTCCTCCAGGGTTTCCCCTTCCGCTTTACGCATCCGATAGGATGCAAGCAACGCGATTCCCCAGGCACCGCCTTCACCGGCCGTTTCCATGACAGAAACCGGCACGCGCGTGGCAGCCGCCATCATACGCTGACCGACTTCCCTGGTTTTGAAAAATCCGCCGTGACCGAGGATCTCGTCCAGTCGGACTGACTCGCGTTCAAAGAGGATTTCCAGGCCGGTCCGCAGCGCTCCCAAAGAGGCGAAGAGCTGTGTCCGCATGAAATTGGCCAGGCTCAACCGGCTCCCCGAGCCGCGAACAAACAGCGGACGCCCTTCCTCAAAATGGGTGATGTGTTCTCCGGATACATAGCCGTAAGACAGCAGTCCGCCACCATCCGGCTCTCCACGGAGAGCTTCCCCAAGCAGTGTGTCATATAACCTGCCTTTCGGCACTTCCAGTCCGAGAGCCTGCAGTGCCTCCGCAAACAGCCCGATCCAGGCATCGTAGTCTGATGTGCAGTTGTTGGAATGCACCATCGCGACCAACCGGCCCGCAGGTGTCGTGACCAGGTCGATCTCCGGGTAGGCCCGTGACAACGCTTTTTCCAGCACGATCATCGCGAAGACAGAAGTACCGGCAGATACATTCCCGGTGCGGGGAGCCACGCTGTTGGTGGCCACCATACCCGTACCCGCGTCACCTTCCGGCGGACAAAGCGGGACTCCCGGCTGGAGCCTGCCTGATCCATCCAGCAGTCTCGCCCCTTCCTCCGTCAGATTGCCCGCAGGTTCACCCGCCATCCTGATACCGGGCAGGATCCCGTCCAATGTCCAGCCAAACCCCCGTGAAGCGATCAGCGCCGCAAAGTGCTCTTTCATGGTTGTATCGTATTGCAGAGTATCCAGATCGATCGGGAATACGCCGGATGCCTCGCCGACTCCGAGTACCCGCTCCCCTGTCAGTTTCCAGTGAACGTAGCCTGCAAGTGTTGTAAGGTGATCGATATGTGCGACATGTTCCTCCCCGTTCAGGATGGCCTGGTAGAGGTGGGCGATGGTCCAGCGCTGGGGTATCGGAAATCCAAACAGTTCCGTCAGCGCTTCGGACGCCGGACCGGTCGTATTGTTGCGCCATGTACGAAACGGAGTCAGCAGGTTTCCATCCTTGTCGAAAGCCAGATAGCCATGCATCATGCCGCTGACACCGATCGACCCGATCCTCTCGATGGTCACTCCATAACGGGTTTCGGCGTCGCGCGCCATATTCGAGTAGCTGGCCTGCATACCGGCCCAGATCTCGTCAAGGCCATAGGTCCAGACGCCGTTGACGTTGCTGTTTTCCCAGTCATGACTGCCCGAGGCGAGCGGCTGGTGGTCCGGACCGATCAGTACCGCTTTGATCCGGGTGGAGCCCAATTCGATGCCGACTGCGGTGTTGCCACTCTCGATGATGGTTCTGACGCCGGTTTTTTCAATGAGCATGGGGAACCTCCTGTTATGTTGTTGCCGTCCCGTTCGCTGTTTCACGGGCAGGATCGACCCTGTCGGTTACTTGCCTAAATTGTACACGTTCGCCGATATACGGGGAAGCCGGTTGTATTTTTCACAGTACAAGTTCATGAACGTAATTATGAGCGGCAGGGGATGAGCCGTTATCCATTCTGCCGTATCCAATAAAACCGCCATCCGGACTTCAATCCTTCCATTCGGGATCGCCCGTTTCTTCATTCCCCAGATACCTCTTGTATGGTTTCCCCTCATACAGATTCATGATCTGTCTGCGAAGTCTGGATGGATAGAGAGGGGTTGTGTTGAGATCAGACAATGAAAGCCAATCGAATCCGATCTGATGGGTGTCTCCATGCAGTTTTGCCCCAGGAATCTCTTCGAGATACTCACACTGGAAGACCAGATCGACACGGTGAAACGCTTCCCCCTGTGCCCCTTCCACCACAAAAGCAAGGTCATGCACTGTTACACGTATGCCAAGTTCTTCCGCCACCTCCCGGCAAACGGTCTGCGGCAGCAATTCTCCCGCTTCTTGACCGCCTCCCGGCATGATGTAAAATACACCTTCCGCATCTTTCAGCTTCACCGCCAGCATCTTTCCGTTCTTCATGATCAGCGCTTTGGCGGAATTTCTGATTTCCCTCTTCATGTAATCCCCCTGTTGAATCCGAACCACACATAGATCCAGTATAGTAACTTCTGAAAGCGAAAAAAGAAAGCAGTTCCCTTTTCGGGTATCCATGGACGATGACCCGATCCAATCACCTATGGATACCCGCAGGTATCGAGAAAGGATCCACGGAGGCGTTACTGGTGTGACGCTCTTCTCTTTGGGACGGCTGATACAATCAAAGTGAACTCATGGAAAATGGAAAGGTGTCAAGTAGCGGAGCCGATTCATGTACATAACCGAACGGTTCATACCACCTGAGGATTCCGATGATGAAAAGAAAAAAATGGCTGTTTCTATTCCTGCTTTTCATGGTGCCGGCTTCCTTGTCGCTCACTTCCTGCGGGACAACACCAGGTACGACAGAGCCCCCTGCAACTGGTGTGACAACAATCACGTTCACATCGTCAGACAGCATCCCGACTCCCACGTTGGCACCCCTCCCGCCGGTGGAGTCCAATCCGCCCAACACCACCTATGAACCGGCGTTTCCCGGTCAGACCCGGATCAGCGGCGTCGAAACGACAACTCCCTATGTAGTGGAAATTCTGACGAAGGATCTCGTCAGCCCCTGGGCTGTATCACCCTTACCGGACGGCCGGCTGGTGATCACTGAGAAAGCAGGTGCCATTCGTATCGCTGACGCCATGGGCAGGCTGAGTCAGCCGATCGGCGGCTTTCCTCCGGTAGACGACCGCGGGCAGGGAGGACTTCTCGATGTTGCGCCTTCGCCCAACTTCACCGCCGACCGAATGCTCTATTTCACACTGGCCGAAAGCACTCCGGCAGGCTCACTCACCGCGGTCGCGCGAGGTCGGCTCTCCGATGACGAAACGAATGTGGAACAGGTCGAGATCCTGTGGCGTGCTATCCCCTATTATGACAACAGCATGCATTTTGGCGGACGGCTGGTCTTTGATCCCAACGGCGATCTCTTTGTTTCGACCGGAGAGCGCTCAGATCTGGCGACCCGTCCGCTGGCACAGGAACTCGACAATGGGTATGGAAAAATCGTACATATCACTACAGAAGGTGAACCCGTCTCAGACAATCCGTTTCTTGGACAGGCAGACGTCCTCCCGGAGATTTATGCCTTCGGATTGCGAAACGCGCAAGGACTTGCCATCCATCCCTTGACCGGCGAACTGTGGCTGGACGAAATGGGACCGCGCGGCGGAGACGAGCTCAACCTGATCAAATCCGGCAAGAACTACGGTTGGCCGGTCATCAGTTACGGCATCGAATACTCCGGACAACCCGTTCCCGGCGGGCTGACAGCCCGGGAGGGAATGGAACAACCGGTGTATTACTGGGATCCCGTGATCGCGCCCAGCGGGATGACCTTCTACCCCTATGATGCGATCCCGGAATGGGAAAACAACCTGTTTGTCGGAGGTCTAAAGGGCCGGCACATTGCACGACTTGTGATCGAAGGAGATCGTGTGGTTGGCGAAGAGCGACTATTGGAATCAGATGAGCAGCGGTTCCGAGATGTCGCGGCCGGGTTGGACGGCGCACTCTATGCGGTCACAGACTCGGGTCGGCTCTATCGGATCGGGTGATTCCAGCACGTTGTGTCAGTGATGTGATTATTGAATGGATGCACCGGGTGGAACCAGTCCGGCCCGATACCCTTTATCGCTCAACGCCTGCAGGATGGCGTTCTTATGATCGTGACCGAACGCCTCGACCGTCACTTTCAATTCGACAGCGGCGTTCCGGTTCAAGCTGACAAACTGGTTGTGCTCCAGGCGGAT
>CAZBKR010000062.1:0-10999 GCA_964492455.1 uncultured Oscillospiraceae bacterium | reverse complement strand
GTACGATGTGGCCCACGGCGCGGGTCTCGCCGCGCTGACCCCCGCCTGGATCGGACACCAGATCCCGCACAACGCCATGCGTTTTGCCCAGCTGGCGGTGCGGGTGTTCGGCTGCCCGATGAACTTCGAGGACCCGACCAGCACCGCGCGGGACGGCCAGAGCAAACTTGCGGCCTTCTTCCGCTCGATCGGCATGCCGGTCAATCTGCAGGAGCTCGACGAGCGCATCAAGAAAGACGACATCCCGGCGCTGACCGCCAAGGTCAAACGCAAACCCGACGGCAAGGTCGGCTGGTTCCGCCCGCTGGCGGATGCCGACATCGTCGCGATCTACGAATCGGCGTTTGACTGGAAGGACTAAAAGCATCACGCAGTTCGCAAATCGACAAAACCGCTGGAGGGGGTCTTCCCTTCCAGCGGTTTTATTGTGGCGGAGGGTGCTTGGGCCCACTTCTTACGACACTCGGGACTTACTCTTCCAGCTTTATCCACAAGGCAGGCCGCACGCCGCCTATGCATCTTCCATCCCCGATGTTGCCTTTCAAGATGTTGTTGCCCTGGATCCCGATATTGCCGTCGCCATGGATGTACACGGCCTTTACATTCACGCGGCCGGGTGACCGAAGCCACCACCAACTCCATCCTTCGCCCTGGCGTCTGGCCATTCGGTTTCCATTGTTTTCATCTTTTCTTTCAAACCAATACCGTTGATTCTTTTTGGGGTTGATGAGTTTGTCCCTGCTGTCACCAAAATAGGTACACACTTCCTCGAGATCCAATAAAAAGATCTTGTCTTGTGTATTCTCTCCGCCCTTCGTACCATACCACTGGTTGTCGGGATTCTTGTTGAGGACCGGAACGATTCTTGACTGATCCGCTTCGCTGAACCGCTCCCAAAACACCCCATTCAGATATTTTCTCAGAGAACACTCCGCCCACGTGATATCCACGTAAGCATCGTGGTAAGGGCGTTGCTCGATAATAGATTCGGTGATGAGCAAAGCCCTCTTGTCTTGCAGGGCCAGCAGGCGCCACTCAAACCCTCCGAAGGAGATCCATGAGCCGGTTTTCAGGTCTTCCATACGAATCGTTCCTTCCGAACTAGAATCGTCGAGATGGGCTAAACCGATGGATCGCCGAGCGACCCGAGCTCGAACGTCAGCTGCAGATCCCGCGGATCGGAAGCCGCCAGCACCAGATCGATTTCCCGTGCCTCTTCACATCCCACCGCCAGATAAAACGCGATGGTTTCCTCCGCCGACCCGGCGCAGATGTAGAGCCGGTCTGCACCCCACCCCTTCGCGACGAGGGCTGCCGCTTGAAACAGGTGTCTGCCGATCCCCTGCCCGCGGTACTCTCTGGTGATGAACAACTGATCCATTAAAACCATGCGGGCTGTATCCCCGAACATCCTGCGGTCCACCGTGCAAAATCCGACCAGTTTGCCACTGCGGAACGCGCCTAGCGCCAAGCCTCCTGTCCGGATGGTTTCCCGCAAGCGAGCCAGATGATCCTCGAAGCCGTTGGGAAAATCCGGATCTTCATATTGGATTTCGACAAGTTCTCTTTGTCCATCCACCAAACGCCAGGCTCGGCCGATCGTCTGAGAAGCATCGATCTCCCGGATGCACCCGCTCTCCTCTTCCGCCAGTGCGCGGAAAGAAGTTGCAGGCCTGGCGCGCGTCTGCGGAGCCGTCATACGAGCTCGAAGCGGGACAGATAGTCGTAGCTGGAACGGAGGCAGTCGAACGGCGAGCCGACACACGTGTCCTGCTCCACCATCAGCCACTCGGTTCCCGCGTCGCGGCAGGCTGCCAGAATCGTCTCGAAATTCATGTTGCCTTCGCCGACCGGCGTCATCACCCGGCCGTTGTCATAGGCCATGTCCTTGAGATGGACGACTTCCAGCCGCCCTGCCAGATGCCGGATCCACCACGCCGGATCCCCGCCGCCCGCCTGCACCCAGAAGGTGTCAAGGATGAAACCCAGCCGGTCGGGCGCAAAACCGTCCGCAATCCGCTGCAGCAACACCTGCCCGTTCGGCCGCGCGAACTCAAAATCGTGGTTGTGGTAATGAAGCTTGAGACCTGCCGCGGCTATTTTTTCAGCGGCCGGGGCATAATCCCTGATAAACCGGTCCACACCCTCCGGTCCGGTCCGGTACTCCTGCGGCATGCTTCCGATCCCGATGTGGCGGGCGCCCAGGATCCTGTGTTCTTCGATAACCCGGTCAGTTTCGTTCCGGATCCGGTCCTGCGGGGTGTGCGTCACCGCGATTGCAAGTCCGTACCGGTCACAGATGGCACGGATGCGCGCAGGCGGGATCGGGCCCACCGCGGATACCTGCACCGACGGATATCCCATGGCGGCGATGCGGTTCATCGCGTCCTCGAATCCAGCCTCATCCTGTGTATATGCTCTGACCGTATATAGCTGGGCACCCAATATCATCGTTCGATCCTCCCTGCTGTCCCGCCGGCAAAACCCGGCCGTTTGCCTTCCATTGTAAACCACTTATTGCGCGGATCGCCCGTTTTTCGCATAAAACGTCGTGAATGGTCAGACCCGATTGCGGGCATGTGGACAGAAATACTCTTATCGCTCCTTTTATACGTGTTTCTTTTTCCGAACGTGATAGAATATGTCTCATTGTAAAAGAATGGGAATGGGGATATGAACGGAATCACACACGATAATGTCTACCGGTATGTTGGAAAACCGTTCCGGTGGATCTGGGCCGTTATCGGCCGGTACCGGCTGAGCTACGCGATCAGCATGGTGATTACCTGTCTTCTGGTCACTTTCAGCGTGATCCCGTCCACAATTGCGGGACGGTTGATCGATGAAGTACTCAATGGCGGCCGTTTCGACCGTCTTTGGTTTTATTTGCCCCTGATGGTGGCGTTCCCCTTTACCCGATCGATGATCGGTGTGATGAACCGCTACTTTTTTGAAAGGGCTTCCCAGGACGGGCTGATGCGCCTTCGGGACGGATTGTACGGCAATCTCCAGTCGATGGACCGGTCTTTTTACGATTCGACCCGCACCGGCGACCTCATGACCATCATGGGTGGTGACCTGGATATGGTCCGTCACTTCATGTCATTCGTGATGTGGTCGTCGGCCGAGCAGGTTGTGATCTTTTTGTTCGGCGCTGCCTATCTGTTTTCGATCAACTGGATTCTCGCGCTGACCGCGGTGCTGTTCGCCCCCTTTATCGGTTATTTCGCATTCCGGCTCGGTTCCCGCGTCCGCCCTATGTGGCAGCAGGTGCGCCGGCAGTTCTCCGCACTCAATTCGGTCGTAACCCAGAACATCGGCGGCAACCGGATCGTCAAAGCGTTCGCAAGGGCTGATTTTGAGGAAGGGAAATTCGAACGTGAAAACGATGCCTACCGCCAGGCCAATGTTGAGAGCGGCCGGATCTGGACCCGTTATATTCCCATCCTCGACGGCATGGCCAACTTTTTGACCATTCCGACCATCCTGGTCGGAGGCTATCTGGTGATCCGCGGCAAAATGACCATGGGTGAACTGGTCACTTTCAACGGTCTGCTGTTTTTAATGAGCAACCCGATGCGTCAGTCCGGGTGGCTGATCAACGATATTCAACGGTTTGTGGCCTCCGCGGAACGCATCCTCGACCTGTTGATCGCCCGTTCCCGCGTCGCGTCCCCCGAAAACGGAGTCAAAGGCCCGATCCGGGGCCAGGTGGAGTTCCGCGACCTCTCCTTCGCCTATCCGGACTTTTCTCTCAAAAACGAATCCCACGGACGTACCGTCCGGCAGACGCCCGCGCTGGACCACATCAGTTTTGTCGCGCAGCCGGGCCAGACGATCGGTATCATCGGGCTGACCGGATCGGGAAAATCCACCCTGATCCAGCTGATGTCCCGGTTCTACGACCCGACGGGAGGACAGATTCTGGTGGACGGGATCGACCTTCGTAAATACGACCTCGATACACTGCGCCGGTCGATCGGCCTGGTTTCCCAGGATGTCTTCCTGTTTTCGGACACCGCGGAAGGCAATATCGCGTTCGGGAACCCGGATATGCCATTCGACGACGTTGTACATGCCGCCCGGGTTGCGGAAGCCGACGCATTCATCCGCAAGATGCCGGACGGGTACGACACTATCGTGGGCGAGAGGGGCGTCGGACTGTCAGGCGGACAGCGTCAGCGGATTTCACTCGCCCGGGCACTTGCCTACAATCCCTCCATCCTGCTGCTGGACGACACCACCTCGGCAGTCGATATGGAAACCGAAGCCGCCATCCAGCAGGCACTGGCCGCTTCCTACAGTGATAAGACCGTGTTCATCGTCGCCCACCGCATCTCCTCAGTCCGGCACGCGGATCTCATTCTTGTTCTAAAGGATGGAATCGTGGCGGAAAGCGGAACCCATGAAACACTGGTTCAGCTGGGCGGCATCTATGCGGATGTATACCACACGCAATTGGGCGACGCGGTCGCGGGAGGGGGGAACTGACAGATGGCAAGAAATCGATATGACGTCGATGAAGAGCTGGACGCGCCGTTCAACGCGCGTCAATTCCGCCGGATCCTCCGCTATGTCCGCCCTTACACGGGCCGGGTCACCCGGGCTCTGGTGGTGTCCCTGCTGGCAAGCGCGCTCAACCTGCTTTCACCGATTCTGCTGATGCTCGTGATGGACCGGATCATTCCGGACAAAAACGTGCCCGGTCTGTTCCTGATCGCCGGCGGACTCACCGCGATCATCGTATTTTCGGCCGTACTCACCCATCTGCGCATGAAAACGATGGTCTCCGTCGGCCAGAGCATCATCCACGATATCCGGCTGGATATGTTCCGCCATCTCCAGCAGCTCCCCTTTTCCTACTTTGACAACCGTCCCCACGGGAAGATCCTGGTGCGGCTGGTCAACTATGTCAACAGCATCAGCGATCTGCTGAGCAACGGCATCGTGAACGTGATCATTGACCTGATCAGCCTGGCGATCATCGTTGTGTACCTGTTTCTGGTCAATCCCCGGCTGGCGGTCTACTCGATGGTCGGCGTGCCGTTCCTCCTGGTCGGCGTGTTGTCCCTCAAAGGCGCCCAGCGCCGTGCCCAGCAGGCACAGTCCCGCAAGATGTCCAATCTGACCGCCTATACCCACGAAAGCATCATCGGGATGAAGGAGACTCAGGCTTTTGTGCGGGAAGAGGTCAACCGGGGTATTTTCACCAAACTCCAGTGGGCTTTCCGCAAGCAGTGGATGAAAACCGCCATGCTCAACATCGTGCTCTGGCCTTACATTGACCTCGTGTCCCACAGCACGGTCGCGTTCCTGTACGGTTTGGCCGCCTATGCGATCTCCGGCCGGATCGGCTACGTGGTGACCGTCGGTGAGATCGTCGCGTTTGTCGGGTATGTCTGGCGTTTCTGGATGCCGATCACGAACCTGTCGAACTTCTACAATCAGCTGCTCAGCGCCGCGGCTTACATCGAACGCATTTTTGAGTTCCTCGACGAACCACTCGTGATCGAAGACAAAGAGGGAGCCTATGATCTGCCCTCGATCGAAGGCACCGTGACATTCCGGGATGTGCATTTCGAATATGAACCCGGAAATCCGGTCCTGACCGGTGTGACCTTTGAGGCCAGGCCGGGGGACACCATCGCGCTGGTTGGACCGACCGGTGCCGGCAAATCCACCATCGTCAACCTGATCGGGCGTTTCTACGACGTGGTGCCGGGATGCCTGTTCATCGACGGACACGACATCCTCGATGTCAACCAGGATTCCCTCCGCCGACAGATGGGCATCATGATGCAGGAACCCTTCCTTTTCCCGGAGACCATCCTGGAAAACATCCGGTACGGCAGGCTCGACGCGACCGACGAGGAATGCATCGCCGCAGCGCGGGCTGTGCACGCGGACGAATTCATCCAGCGGTTCCCGGACGGATATCACATGGTGATCAATGAACAGGGTTCCGGTGTCTCGGCCGGTGAAAAACAGATGATCTCATTTGCACGTGTGCTGCTGGCAGACCCGCGTATCCTCATCCTGGACGAAGCGACCGCGAGCATCGACACCCAGACGGAAAAACTCCTGCAAAAGGGATTGGAGAGGTTGCTGGCAGGTCGCACTTCGTTTATCATCGCGCACCGTCTGTCGACCATCCGCACCGCTTCACAAATCCTGTATATTGACAGAGGGACCATCCAGGAACGCGGCACGCACGATGAACTGCTCGCGCTCGGAGGTGCCTATGCCCACCTGTTCCACAGCCAGTACCAGGCGTTTGCCGACGATGTGACCGGACACGCCGCCACCTGAATCCATGTAATAGAAAGAGGTCCCCATGCCTTCACGCCTGTCCGCCGCGGTCTCTGCCGCGAGCCGCACGCTGCGCGACCGTTACGGGTCCGTCCACAATAAAAGCGAGCTCGCCGCCTTCATCCGCCACTACGTCGGATTCTTCGTCATCTACGGGGTTTTCGGCTCCTATCTCAGCACCTACTACAGTGTCGCCGGTATCGACAAGTCGCAGATCGGATTGCTGATGGCCATCGGCCCTCTGACTTCGCTTCTGATCCAGCCGATCTGGGGCATTCTGTCGGACAAGGCCAAAGACAAGACCCGTATCCTGCGCGTCATCGCGGCGGGAGGAGCCTTGTCGGTCCTTCTGTACTTCCTGCCCCGGCAGTTCTGGGGCTTTGCGGCAGTCTCGATCCTGTTCATGTCCTTCCACACCGCGATCATGCCGCTCAGTGACGCGTACGCGGTCAACTACCTGACACGCAACGGGCAGAAGTTTTCCCTGATCCGGCTGTGCGGTTCGACCGCCTATACCATTTCAGCCTTTGTATCCGGGTACGTACTGCACAACGGGAATCTTTGGCTTATCTTTCCCTTCACATCGGTTTTGTATGTAGTCGGTCTTCTCAATATGGGGACACTGCCCCGGATGCCGCTCGAGCGAACACAAGCCTTTCCGCGAGGTCATCCGTGACCGCAAGCTCATTCTGATCCTGGTATTCGTGTTTTTCATGCAGCTTCCGCTGTTTTTCAACGCGTCTTTTCTGGGGGTCTACATCAAAGACCTGGGTTTTTCGGACCGGATCCGCGGCCTGGTGTTCAGCCTCGTGGCGCTCAGCGAAATCCCCGTCCTGATGGTCATCGACCGTGTCGTCCGGAAGTTTCCTCTCTTCCCCATCCTGCTCTTTTCGGGCGTTCTGATGGTGACACGATCAATGATCTACGCGTTTCTGCCCACACCCGGGTTCATCATCTTTGCCCAGTGTCTCAACGGATTCACTTTCATGCCCGTCACTTACAGCGCGATCACCTATATCAACAACCAGATGCCGGTGGAGTACAAAACCACGGGACAGAGCCTGCTCGCGCTTATTCAGCAGGGAGCGGGCAATATCCTGGGCAGCGTGTTCGGCGGATTGCTGAGCGCAAGTCTGGGAATCGGCCACACCTATGCGTTGTTCGGGTCGATCCTGGGCGTCACCACCCTGATATATTTCATACTGCTGCTGACCGGCCGGGCGGAAAGAGCTTCCGGAACCAAAGGCAGCAGATAGTCCACGGGTTCGGCGTAAACACGCCGCAGGTCGTCAGGATCCCGTGCGGGCTATCTCCAGCAGTCCCAGACCGGTAAAACCTTCGATCCTGACTTTCCCGCGGTCCTTTTCGACCGCCTGCGCAAACCGGATGGCGAGACGTTCCCTGCCGTCTGCACCGGTTCTCATAAAATCGATCAGAATCGTGCCGGACAGATTGCGCAGCCGGATCTGACGGGCCGCTTCCAGAACCGCCTCCCCGTTGACAATCTCCGCCAGGCAGATCGCGTCTTGTGCGTCGGCGGTGCCGGAGTTCACATCGATGGCGTGCAACGCCCGGGTTTCCTCAATCCACAAAAAACCCCCGCAGCGCAGCAAAACCCGGTCGGACGCCATCTCGCGGCGCGCAGTTTCGAGCCCAAACGCATCCGGCATTCTCCCCCTGGTATCGGCGACCCATAGCGTCAGGCGGCGCAATACGTCCTGGCTCCCTGATGCGGCACGCACTTCGTTGAAACACCCGAAGCCATCTGCCCATACCGGAGCGGCATCATCCCATTCGCGCAGAGCCACAGATACAGGGTCGCCGAACGACAGCAGCCGCCCTGGTGCGGCTCCCTTTCCGGCCCCGGCAATCGTCCGGGTCCACAAGGCAAGCAAACTGGATTCCTCTTCAACAAACAGGCGGTCCGCCTGTTCCTGCGGCAGAGAGGACAAGGTGCTCCGGCGGATGCCGCGCCCGCCCGGGACCGCTACCGCATAGCGTCCTGGCAGGCGGAGGTGCGCGTCAACCACCGCTCCTTTGTCCGCTTCCCTCGATAAACGCCGGATCTGGACAGGCAACCTGGTTCCCGGCGCCGGGATCCGTAATGTGCGGGACAGCGGGAGCAGGGCTTCGTGAGCTTCCCCGATGTCAACAAACACCGCAGACATGCCGGTATGGACCCTTCCGCAGATTCCAAGAAACACATCGTTTACCGCGCAACGGGCCGGACGGATCCATTCGACCGGACGCCCGTCCGCGAGCAGGATCGCTTCTGTACCGTGTTCCCCCGCATAGAGCAGAATCGTTGATTCAGACATCGCCGTCCGCGAGAATGACTGTTTCCCGCACGATGTCCGCATCGGCAGCCGCATCGGGGTCCAATCCCGCATATTTCGTCATCGCCTGCAGGAGAAGATCCGGTCTGACATTGTCCGCACTCCCCGCTTTGACGCGGAATCGTACACAGTCGTCCTGATCTGTCCCGGAAACCGCCAGCAGGAGCGGACGGATGTCCAGGGTCCGTATCGTACCCTTGGATCGTTTTTCGACGGGAATTTCCTCCATCCGAGCCAGTTTGGCTGCGGCGTCCGCAATCCCAGGCGCGGACAGCCGGTATACTGCTTCCGTGACACGCCCCATGATGCTTTTTCCCGTGGGACGCACTGCCTGTGCGTCGCCTGCGCTCACACCTTCCGGCAGCACGCCTGACAGCTGTGTCACCAGCAGGTCGGGGTCGAAGGGGCCGCGGGTTTCGATGTCCAGAATCTCCGCCTCAGCTGCGACACCCACCCCGAGCGGGAGCGCAAACACCAGGTGGGGCCGCGGATTGTACCCCTGCGAATAGGCAAGCGGGATGCCGGCACGGCGCAGGGAACGCTCGAATAACCGCATCATGTCGAGATGTCCGAGATATTCCGCGGGCCCCGAACGGGCAAACCGGATCCGCACCACATACGGGCGTTCTTCCCGTCCCGCGTCCGTACCGCCTGACGGAGCTTCTCTCGGACTCATCTGTTCAGGCTTATCCATAGCACACGCCTCCGCCAAACACCGCCGCACCGCAATCGCCGCAGAACAACCGGCATTCCGGTGTGGTCCGGGCGGCATCCGCCTGCTTCTTTTCACGCCAGAGATAGGCTTTTTCCACGCCGCAATCGATGTGATCCCAGGGGAACACTTCGTCTTCCCCGCGGACCCTGGCCACGTAAAACGCCGGGTCCAGACCGCGGCCGCGGAGCGCGTCGAGCCACCGATCCAGATGGAACCGGTCGTCCCAGGCATCAAAAGTACAGCCGTTGCGCCAGGCGTCTTCGATGACGTCCGCAAGGCGCCGGTCCCCCCGCGCGAGGACTGCTTCAATGAAAGAGGTATCCAGATCGTGCCACTGGTACCGGATGCTCCGGCTGCGCAACCGCTCCCGGAGAAGTTTGCGTTTCTCGTCCAGGGATTCCCGGGTATCCTGCGGCTCCCACTGGAAGGGAGTGAACGGTTTCGGTATAAACATGGAGGTACTGACGGTCAACTCCAGCTTTCGTTTCCGCTTTTCAAACGGACGGCGGTAATAGAGTGACTCGATTTCGCGCGCCAGTGCCGCGATTTCTTCGACGTCTTCCATCGTTTCACCGGGCAGACCCAGCATGAAATAGAGCTTGATCGAGTTCCAGCCTCCGTCAAATGCCATTCCGGCTGCCCGGATCAGGTCTTCGTGGGTGACCCCCTTGTTGATGATGTCGCGCAGCCGCTGGGACCCCGCCTCGGGTGCGAAGGTCAGTCCGCTTTTTCTGGTGCTCGAGGCTTTTTCCATCAGATCCAGCGAAAAGGAGTCGATACGAAGCGATGGCAGTGAAAGACTGGTACGGCGGGGCGTCAGGGCCTCCACCAGGCCTTCTGTCAACGGACCGAGCCCGGTATAGTCGCTGGTCGAAAGCGAGAGCATGCCGACCTCGTCATATCCGGTCGCGGCTTCCGCACATACGGCCTGTTCGAGCAGCCGGGCCGGCTCCCGCTCCCTCACGGGACGATAGACAAATCCGGCCTGACAGAACCGGCACCCGCGGGTACACCCGCGGAACAGCTCCAAAAAGACCCGGTCGTGGACGATTTCCGTATTGGGTACGATCGGGGCGGCCGGCATCGCGGTCTGGTTGAGATCCACCACCACCCGCTTGCGCACGGTCGGCGGGATGCCCTCCCGGATCGGACGGCAGGAGGCGACGCGGCCATCCGGCAGATAATCCACCTGATACAGCGAAGGGACATACACGCCCGGGATCTCAGATACCTGCTCGAGAAACGCCGATCGGCCGTCAATCTCGCCACGCTTGCGCCGCCCCACCAGATCCATGACTTCGCCGAGGACTTCTTCTCCCTCTCCGATCACCGCAAAATCGAAAAACGGAGCCATCGGCTCAAGGTTGAACGCCGCCGGCCCGCCGCAGCATACCAGCGGATCCGTCTCCCCGCGATCCCGGGCACGCAACGGGATCCCGGCAAGATCGAGCATGTTGAGCACGTTGGTGAAGCTCATTTCGTACTGCAACGTGAATCCGACCACATCGAAAGCGCGCAGCGGGGTGCGCGACTCGATCGAGAACAACGGAATGCCCTCTGCGCGCATACCGGCCTCCATATCGACCCACGGAGCAAAACAGCGCTCACACCAGGTGTCGTCCCGCCGGTTGAGCACGTC
>CAZBKR010000061.1:0-11168 GCA_964492455.1 uncultured Oscillospiraceae bacterium | reverse complement strand
CCGCCAGATTGGCCCGCCGGGCCATACCGCCGGACAGCCGGGCGACCTGTTTTTCCAGAAAGGCGGAGGAGCCGGACAACCGGGCAGCCTCCGCGGCTGCCTCCCGCGCTTCGCTGCCGTGCAAGCCCTGTGCCGAAGCCCAGAACAGCAGATTCTGCCGGACGGTCAGACGGGGTGCGAGCGCGATCCCCTGGGGCACATAGCCGATCATTCGCCGGTACGGAATCCCCGCCTCGACCGGGACCCCCATCAGCGAGATCCGGCCGGCATCCGCCGGGAGCACCGAAGCCAGCACCGACAGGAGAGTCGTTTTACCGGCGCCGTTGTTGCCGCAGACCCCGAGCACGTTCCCCGGCTCGACGCAAAAAGAGACCCCGCGCAGGACGGGTTCTCTTTTGTAGGACTTTTCGAGCCCCTCTACCCGGAGCATGTCAGGGTGTCAGGCCGGAGGTGTCAAGCGGGAGACCCATTTTTTCTACGATTGCCATCAGCTTGTTCATCGTGTCTTCGGTCATCAGTCCCTGGAGCGATGCCGAGTCGGTGATGTCCACCGCGGCCACGCTCCCGAAATCCGGAATGTCGACCGCGGATGCGGCGATCTGGTTGTAAGTCACATCCAGCTCTGCAAATCCCGGCACCAGCAGGGTCATGATATAGTCGTCCCCGTCCCACCCGGCATCCATCGTGATCTTGTCGAAAGGCATGCCCGCATCCGCCGGCATCATGACTTCAAAGCGGCCGGTCATATAGTCGTTGCCGTCCCGTTCCACCATCTGATGGTCGGAGAACGAAACATTCACCGTGTCGGATTCCTCCATTACGATGGTAGCGGTTCCGGTCATCTTGCCGTCCGCTTTCACATACTCGCTCTGGTACCGGACCATTTCATATCCTTCGGACTCCATCCGGAACAAAATCGCCTCATCCGGTCCTTCCGAGGGGTGCGCGTACTCGATCGCGAGCTGTTCGGATCCTGCCTCGTTCTCCACCCGGAACGTGCGTCCGACGATGTTGCCGCCTTTGTCCACATAGGCGGTATGGGTCATCGTGAACGGATCGGTGATCTCCTCGGCTTCGATGTCCGCGATGGCTTCGTCAATCTCGGACTGATACCGGGCCATGTCAACCGGCTCGTCGCTGCCGCCTTCGGAAATGGACATCATCCGGTCGCGTCGTCCCGCACGAATGTGAGGATGTCGACCACCATTGCCTTGGCGCTCTCGCTGCCGAGGGTGATCGTGTAGGCGTCATAGGTGCCCGTGACCCCGCCGACCTGGAGAGGCTGGTCTTTCTCATATGTGGTGTCGTCGATGTGCTCGAGGAGGATCTTCACGATCTCCATCATCGAGGTCTCCAGCTTGTCCCGGTCGATGGCCATGTCCATGGAGGTGACCATTTCCAGCAGAAGGGAGATCTGGCTCGCGTCCACAGACCCGCCGGAGGCTTCTCCCAGCGCGGCGGGATCGATGCGGATGTACTGATCAAGCACCTCGGGCAAACCGACCAGAATCTGTTCGCCTTCGGTATAGATCTGCAGCGTCGCGAGTTGTTCATCGCCGGCCGTGAGCGAAAGCGCGTTGTAATAGACCGGTTCCCCCTGAACCCAGTCGATTTCCAGCCCGTTGTGCAGGGTCAGATTCCGGATCGCGGCGGCCATCTGAGGATCGAGTCCGAGCCCGGTCTCGTCCAGATTCAGTTGGATGTCGACTGCGTGTCCGCCCTCGGCAGCCCGCTCTTCGAGGTTTCCGATCTTCGCGACGGCGTCGACAACCGTTTCAAAATCCTCTTTGAGGTTTTTCTGTTCGATCATCGCATAGGTGTATTTTTCACCCAGCACGATCCGTTTGATCGAATCGCCGAAGACCATGTAGGAGCCCACTCCGGCCACTACCAGCAACAGCACGATGATCACTGCTGCCAACAGACCTTTGTGCTTCTTTTTTGGCGGGGCATAGGCGGGCTGCGCATACTGCGGATACGCAGCCTGGGGTTGTCCGTAGTATGGCTGCTGTCCGTACGGCGGCTGGGGTTGTCCGTACGGTGCCTGCGGATGGCCATACGGCGTCTGCGGTTGCCCGTACGGAGCCTGCGGCGGCGCGTAGGATCCTTGCGGGGGGGCATAGGGAGACTGCATCTGGACAGGGGAGGGTTGCGGCGGCGCAGGCTGGACGGGAGGCGCGGCGACGGGCTCTTTGAGCCGGAATCCGCATGCCGGACAGAACTGAGCGCCCTGGCGTACAGGCGTCCCGCATTTCGGACAGTTTGTCAGCACGGGAACGGCGGGCGAGACGGGTTCTCTGGGAAGCGGACTGCCGCAGCCGGCGCAGAATGCCGAGCCTTCCGCGGATTCGGCACCGCAGATATTGCATTTCATGGGGAATCCTCCAATCCTGTTCCGGTGAACCGGCGTGTCCATTGCTTTGCTGCTGACCGCCGTGGCCCCATCGGGCCCGGCGTCAGACGACTGATCGGATAGGGAGAATCGTGTCTGCTTCATTATATGCGCCTGTCATATGCAGTTCAACAGCGACCATTGGCGCGCCTCCTCCGCACACATGCTCCGTGGAGTCGATTGATTGGTGATGTTATGTCCGCTGCATTGGTCTACAATAGATTCACATCCCGATACAATGGAAGCGTGGGAGGCGGACATGAGGCATATTTCGCAAGTGGAACGGATCGCGTTGCGGGACCATGAAGCGATAGCCGAAGCAAGGCGGGAGTACGAACCGGATGTCACACGCATCGCAGCCGCGATGCTGGGTTCCTATGCGCAAAACCAGGTGGTCCATACGGTAGCCTCGGTCTTTGCCGTACTGTGGGACCAGGCGCACCGTCTGGATCCACAGCGCGCCGGCACCGCAGGCTGGATCTGCCATCTGGCCCGGCGGGAGTCGCTGGCCTGTCTGCGTGCCGGTCTCCCCTCCGGGTCTGTTCAATTCCCCGACGAACCACGATTCCGGATCCTCACACTCGAACTCTCCGGGTTGCCTACCGGGTCTTCAGCGGAACTGAATGGCATACTGCGCCAACTGCCGGACGCCGACCGCCGCCTGCTGGTCCGCCGGTACGGGTGTTACGAGGACCTCGATGCGATGGCTCTCGCCGCCCGTGTGGATCGCGGCGTACTGGAATCCAGACTGGCGGACGCGCGTACCAGACTGACTGCTATATGGGACGCTTCTTCAAGTCCCTCCCGGCCGATGGCGCTCTCCGATTGGGACATGCTGGACCCCGACCTGCTGCCCGACGCGGTGCCGGACACCCCGATGCGGCTCGACCCGGTCTCCCTTCCACCTGCCGAACAGCGGTCCCCCCTCTTTTCCACAGAAAACGACTCCCGCACGCACTTTGCGAAATGGCCACTGCCGGTGCTGGCTTTGGTTCTTCTCATCGCTGGATTTGCGGTGGGGTTTTCCCTGCATCCGTGGAATAACAGCCCGCCGACTGTGCCGATCGTGCCGACCGGACCGACCGGGCCTTCAAACAGTACCCCCGCCATATCGCATGTGGCTGTCAACCCGTTTCCATTGACTCCCCTCCTCGATTTTGATTGGGACACCCTGTCTGCAATCACGGTGGTACGAACGGATGCGGACGGGATAGGGATGGATTCGTATCGGTTGCAGGACAGGCGGGATATTAACAATCTCCGCTCCTTTCTGGACGGATTCCGCTTTGAGCATTCGATACTCTATTCCGAAATCACTGTTTCTGACTTCCGTCTATACAAACTGACTGCGGAAGATCCTCGTGGCGGGGTTTCCTTTTTCGGACTGGCAGACGGGCGGGTAGTCGCTACCGGAGCCTTTCTCCGGAACGCGACCGGTCTGACCGATCCCAATGCCGTTCTGGTCAGTTATGCTTTTGGCAGCTATCAGGATTGGGACTTCGACCGCCTCGCTCTTTACCTGGATTCGCTCAAAGAGACCAGACGTTAGCGGCTCGTATTTCCCGGTTTTCCCCTTTCTCCCGTTCACCGGTAAATGTGTAGTGAAAAATGTTGAGAAAATATTACACTTAGTACAATTCCATTCGCTTTTCTGTCACTAGCTGGGAAAGAACAGTGCCATGGCACGTACGTCTCGAAAAGGCATCCCGCCGCGCAATCCTCTGCTGGCGATCCAGTGGCCCGCACAGATCGAACGCCGGGAACCGGGCATGTTTGAGGTCTTTTTCCGATCGCCCAATCGGGATCGGTTACAGATCCCGCACTGGCGCGGGCGGGTATTTTCGATCAAGGAAGGTACCCGGCTGGACTATGCGTCCAGTGCGGGTCGCCGTTTGATTCTACAGCTGGATCCGTTGCCCGAGGTTACACGACTATGGCCTTTTGCGATCGAGATTCCGATCCGGACTCCAGTGCGCGGTCAGATGGCAGTCCTGTTCCCGGATCTGGTCATTGCGCTGTATGACGGACGGTGGGCGGTCGTGGTATGTCGCACCACAGCCGGGATGGCCTCCGCGGAAGGCAAGTCAGCCTGGGCTTCGATCCAGGCGTACGCGGAGCGATATGGGCTCGGATGCCTGATGACCGACGGAACGTTGTCCACGGCCGATCTCACCGGGATGCCTTTGCCGGAGGGATTTGCCTCCGCGCTGTCGGACGCGGTGCGGGAAGCCGGACGCCTTGTGCGCACCGATGTGGAGCGTCTTATGGCTCGATTCGGTGCCAACCAGCAGCAGATGTTGTCGGTCGTCTGGCAAGAGCCGATGACCTATCGCCCCACCCCGGGCTGGATCGATTGGGTCGGACCTCCCTCCGCCGGGCCGTCTGAAGCGCCTTCCTCTCTTTGTATCCCTTGACGGTCTCCGGGATCGAGTGCATACTTCTAAATGCAAATGGGAATCATTCGCATTATTGCGATCCCCATCGGCCCGATCCTTTTCATGAGCGGTCGGTCACACAACGCAATCCCACGGAGGACCGACATGCAGCCCCCTTTTATCAGACCCTTCTCATCAAAACGACCGGTTGTTGCGGCGCTGGTTTTGCTGATCGCGACCTGTCTCGTTTTATCGTCAACAGCCGGATGTGACACAACCGGACAGACAGACCCAGGAGATCCGGATACCCTGGCAGTTGTCGCCAGCTTTTTCCCCATGTACGACTTTGCCCGCAAAATCGCGGGGGACCGGGCTGACGTCCGGCTGATGGTGCCTGCGGGCAGCGACCCGCATACGTGGGAACCGACGGCGGCGGACATTGCGGATCTCGCGCGCTCTGATCTGTTTGTCTACAGCGGCGCGGGGATGGAGCACTGGGCGGACGATGTGATTGCCGCGGCTGCCAACGAAGGGTTGCAGGTGCTTGAGGCTTCCGCAGGCATTGTACTGCGGACCGGTGAACATGCCGGAGACCATGCGGAAGAGGAGTCAGCCGACGACCACGACGGGATGGATCCCCATGTCTGGCTCAGTCCGGCCAACGCCAGAATCCAGATGGCCAATATACGCGATGTGCTGATCGCCGCCGATCCGGAGGGGGCGGAGATGTTTCAGGCCAACTATGACCATTGGGCTGCCGAAGTAGATGCGCTGGATGCGGCCTTCCGGGATACGCTCGCACCCTATGCGGGACGCGGAGTGATCGTTGCGCACGAGGCGTTCGGGTATCTGTGTGACGCCTATGGGTTGGAGCAGATTGCGGTCGAGGGGTTGACTCCGGACAGCGAGCCCGATCCCGCGCGGGTCGCCGAGATCATCCGGATCGCGCGCGAGCACGATGTGAAGGTGGTGTTTTTCGACAAGACCGCAAGTTCCAAAGTTGCGGACACGATCGCTTCGGAGGTCGGCGCCCGGGTGGATGTCCTCGACCCGGCCGCTTCCGTCGATCCGGATCGGATTGAAAACGGCGAGGACTGGTTTTCGATCATGCGGGACAACCTGCAAGCCCTGGCCGCGGCTTTTGACTGATATACCGGAGGGCACGTTGATGAACCATTTGCTTGAAGTGAAAAATGTACGATTCGGGTACGGCGACCGGAGTCTTTTACAGCAGGTTTCCTTTGCCGTCGCCCCCGGAGAGTTCATCGGGGTCATCGGATCCAACGGAACCGGTAAAAGCACCCTGCTGCGGCTGTTGCTCGGTGAACTGAGACCGGACGCCGGCACCATACGATTGCTGAACCGTCCTGTGCAGGAAGGCGGTGCGCTGCCCGGAGTCGGATACGTGCCGCAGCAGGGGCTCTCCGCAGTCCGCGGATTTCCCGCAACCGCAGAGGAAATTGTGCTGTCGGGACTCTACTCCTCCATCGGAACGGTCCGGCCTGCGCGCACCCGGCATCGCGCCGAGGCGCGTCACGCTCTTGAGCGGGTGGGACTGGCCGACGCCGCGCGCATGCCCACGGGATCGATGTCAGGGGGACAGCTCCAGCGGGTGCTGCTCGCGCGGGTTCTGGTCGCGCATCCGCGTCTGCTGTTGCTGGACGAACCCATGACCGGCATCGACACGGACTCCGCGGACGAGATGTACCGCCTGCTTCGCTCCCTGACCCGGGAAGAAGAAACCGCGGTCCTGATGGTGACCCATGACCTGGCGCGGGCGCGGGAGGAACTGGATCGCGTTTTCTGTCTGGAGTACGGGATTCTGGTCGAGGTGGAAAAGGGGCAGCTCGAGCACGAGTTGCAGCACCGCCACCGTCATCCCGGCATCGACGGCATCCCGCTTCCGGACGCATGGGACGAAGAAGCCCCCCACGCCATTGCGCCGGCCTGCGGGTGGCCCGCACCGGCCAACAGCGTCAACCGAACGCCGGAGGGGGACTGACATGGACATTTTTGAATTCGAATTTATGCGCCGCGCGTTTCTGGTGGGACTGCTGCTGGCGTTGATCATCCCCTGTGTGGGGGTGGTGATGGTTTTCAAGCGCATGTCCATGGTCGGAGATGCGCTCTCCCACTCCTCCCTGGCGGGGGTCGCGGTCGGGTTGCTGTTCGGCTTCAATCCCGTGCTCGGAGCCATCGGGGCGAGCCTTGTCGCCGCGATGGGGATCGAGGCGATCCGCAAGCGCATCCCCAAGTATTCCGAAATGGCCATCGCGATCGTGCTGTCGGCGGGCATCGGTCTCGCCGGCGTGCTGTCCGGGTTCGTCCAGAGTGCCGCGGGTTTTTCCAGCTTCCTGTTCGGCAGTATTGTCGCGATCACGGATCTGGAACTCGGGATCGTCGTAACCATCGCCACCCTTGTGCTGCTGACGTTTCTCCTGCTTTACAAAGAGCTGTTCTACATCGCCTACGACGAACAGGCCGCCCGGATCGCCGGCGTTCCGGTGCGGGCGGTCAACACACTGCTCACCCTCCTCACCGCGGCCACGGTATCAATCGCGGCACGCACGGTCGGGGCGCTGGTCGTCTCTTCTCTCATGGTGGTGCCGGCCGCCTGCGCGATGACCGTTGCCAAAAGCTATCGCCAGACGGTGACGTGGTCGGTGGTGTTCGGGATCTTCTCCATGCTGGCCGGACTGACCCTCTCCTATTACGCAAGACTCCGGCCGGGCGGCACGATCGTCCTGGTCGGGATTGCCTGCCTGCTGCTCCTGCAGGTTGGCGTCCGGCTGGCAGGGTGGATCCGCCGCAGGGTACGCAGGGGAATCGCAGTGCCGGAGACACCGGAAGGAGGCGATTCAATTGCCGGGTAACGGAATTGAGATGCGATGGCCCTCCGGATTGCGGCGTACACAGACACGCGAGCGTGTGCTGGCTGTTCTGGACGTCGCGGATCGTCCGCTCACGGTCTATGAAATTCAGACCGCGGTTGACCAAGACGGGGCGGCGCCGGTCTGGCTGTCCACGCTCTATCGGACACTCGAACGTTTTGTCGAGGCCGACCTGGTCGTCCGCACCCCTCTGCCGGACGGCGGGCAGGCAGTCTACGAGCGCAACAAGCACGGACACCGGCATTATGCGTTCTGCATCGGGTGTTCCAGGATGGTCGCAGTGGAACGGTGCCCGGTCGTCCCGGACGCCGCGCGGCTGGCAGACAGCGGATTTCGCATCACCGGACATAAACTCGAAGTCTATGGGTACTGTGCGGAATGTGCGCGCAAACTGGACGAGGCAGACTCCGGAGGCGACGAAAAAGGACCGCTGTGATCCGCAGCGGTCCCTGTCGTCATTCCGGCAATCGTGACACACGCGGCAACGCGTGTTTTTTATTCCAGAGTCAATCCGGAGAACCGCGCGAATCCATCGCGGCTGATCCGGATGCTTTCGATCGGATCGTAGCGGGAATGGTCTTGCTCCAGGATGATGGTTTCGACCGATCCCAGTGCGATCGCGGTGTCGATGATCGACTGGATGTCCATCCGGCCGGTCCCGATTTCCACAAAATCCTCAGGTGACACCACACTCCCGAACTGGTGTGCGGTCAGGAATCCATCGGTTCCGACGAGATCCAGCAGATTTTCCGGACCGACCTTCTCGCCGGGCCGGGCAAAATCCTTTTGGTGCACCGCTTTGACGCGGGTGCCGTAATGTTTGAGCGTACGGACCGGATCCATCCCCGCACGCATCGCCCAGAACGTGTCGATCTCGAAATTCACATACCGGGGATCGGTGGTTTCCGCGATGATGTCCAGAATGCGTTCCCCGCCTACCCGCCGGAATTCGTGGTAGTGGTTGTGATACAGGTAGGACATCCCTTCCGCTTCGCAGATCTCCCCCATCCGGTTCATCTCCCGGCAAGCGGCGGCTAGATCCGCCTCATCGTGGAAAAAGCGGATCGGAACGATGATCGCGCGGCTGCCGAGCGCCTTGTGGTAGTCGATCACAGCGCGGCAGTTGCTCTCGTCAAAGGGGTTGACATGAGAACCGGTCAGGGTTGCACCCAAACGGTTCAACAACGCACGGGCTTCCTCCGCCGGCATGCCGAGCCCGATGCCGGGATCGGCATGCGCATTACCATTCGCGGCTTCCAGCCGGCGATATCCCGCGGCGACCACCTGTTCCAGGGTGCCGACCGGGTCGCGCTGCAGCGGTCCGCGGACCGAATACAGTTGTAAACCTACCTGTAAAGACATGGGAAGATCCTCCTTCTGGCGATCCGCGAGCGGTAGTCTTGTATGTTTTTCTCCGCCCTTATTGTAACGCTTCCCGCCCTTTTCGCATCCGCATATTACACACATTGAGCTTGTATTACATTTTCTGTTTACATCTTTCTTTCTCTGACCGGCGTGCTAGGATGAAATAAGCGGGGGCGGGCCGACAGACCACCGGGGGATGGGGAGAAGACCCATGTACCATTCCACTTCTGACACCACATACCGTAAGGCAGCACTGCGGGCAAGACGCGGGCGGGCCATCACCGGGCTGATCGCGATGACCGCTGTGATTGCCGTTTTCTCTGCGATGGCCATGATCGTGCTGTCCCGTTACGCAGCTGAAGCACGCAAAGCCGTGCTGCGGGCGAACGTGGGAACGTTGTATCTTGAGATGGCGTCGATGGCTCACCGGTTCGACACATCACATCTGTTTTCGCCTGTGGAGAGCACATCCGGGGGCGAAACGGGAAATCGCGACACTTTCAGCCTCTACATAAAAGCAATGCTGGACAGCAGAAGCGCGGAAGCCGACGCTAAAAGTTACCGCAATCCCGCGTCCGGGAGCGTCCAGGTGGTTTGCGATACCACCTTTCCGCCCACCGGGGAGTATGCGCGACCCGCGGTACTGATCACAGACAACGCATCTGCCCGGTACGGGTCGGCTGCAGCGTCCCATGCCGATCCGGACCTGCGGGGATCCCTGGTGGTCGTCCTCTCCAACGGGCGGGACGAAGCAGAGGTCTACTATGTGGACGAGACGGGTGTCAAGTCGGGGGTGTGTTATCGCCTGCGGGGATTCGGGGGCGGCTGAGCCGGTCCGCCTCCGGGTCGTGCGCACGAAACGCGCGAAGGGCGGCCTCCCGGCCGGCATTTGCATAGCAGTAAGCGCATCCCAGCGTACAGGTGTCATACATCCCGATGTCCACGCTGGGCGAGCATCCGCAGGCCGGGCGCTGATTCCGGTCCGGTCCTGACCGGAACTGCCCGAACCGTGACGCGTCTACACACGCGGCGTGCCCGATTCCGTATGTCGACAAATCGAGCGGTTCCGCGCAGGTCTCAAGACGCAACCCTGTCGTCAGGGCCGCCTCCGACAACCGGCGCGCCATGTCGCCCATGCCGGGTTCGTCCCAGGTCTGGATGCCCAGCTGTATAAGTGCCTTGCTGTTTTTCCGATACCGGTCGATAAAACTGAACACGCAGGACCGTACCGCTCCCGCCAGAGCGATAGCCATGGCACCGAACCGTTCTTCATGACGGGCGGGCGTCCACGTGCTGTTCAGGAGAATCGGATCGTACCGCCAGGTCACCCGATCCGGCCCGACCCGGTCGGACAGCCGGAGGAGCGTCTCGATCCGTCTTTCCAGCGGGGGAATCCCGGGTTCGATGTCCGCCCCGTACGGGTTGAGCGAGTATTGAAAATAGAACGGAATGTCCTCAAGGGCATCCAGCCGGTTCAGCATAGGAGCCGGATGCTTGGACCAGAACACGAACCCGTCGACATCGGCCGGACGCAGCGATACGCACCGGACCTGCGCGGGGTTCATCGGGTTGGGCACCTGTACCTCCCCCGCCGCCAGACGATGGAAAAACCAATCGGTGTAAAGGGCAGGGATATCGGTTCTGCGGCTGACACTCACGATCATGACAGAGGTCCGCACAGTGTTATGGCATCCCGGTCTACTTCGATCAGACCGTCCGCCCGCATCTTCTGGAGTTCCCGCGACAACGAAGTCCGCCGGACTCCCATTTGTTCAGCCATCGCCTTTTTGCTCATCCCGAGCGGCACGCGCCGGTCTCCGGTCGCCTGCACCTGCTCCCGCAGCCAGACGAGCAGGATTTCCCGGATACTACGCCGGTGCTGGTCCCGGATCCGCGCGCTGAGCACACCGGTATTGGTGGAAATCGCTGCGAGATATGATGACAGAAATCCGCGATTCCCGGATAACAGGTTCAGCAGAGCTTCCCGCCCGATCCCGAGCAGAGTGGCCTGTGTACGGGTTACGATGGTCATCGGATACACCGGCTCGGCACCAAACAGCAGGTGCGCCCCCAGAAGGTCGCCCGGTCCGAAATCCGCCAGCACCATCAAATCTCCGGTTTCTCCGATCCGCTCGACCCCCACGC
>CAZBKR010000060.1:11153-11682 GCA_964492455.1 uncultured Oscillospiraceae bacterium | reverse complement strand
CGCGGGGGCGGGTACCGGGAGAATCCCGTGCGCGCAACGGACCTGGCCGCTTCCGACGTGGACCGGCGAGGCCAGCACCCGGTCGGGGGCGAGTTCATGAAACAACAGGGAGACTGCGAGAATGTCGGCGAACGCGTCGAGCGCGCCGACCTCGTGAAAATGCACCTGGTCCACTGGGCGACCGTGGACGCGGCTTTCCGCGTCCGCGATCAGCGCGTAGACAGCGGACACGTCCGCTGCGACCTTTTTGGGGAGATCGAGGGAGGCGATGCGCCGGTTTATTTCCTCCATGCCGGAGTGGTTGTGTTCGTGGGAGTGGTCGTGGTGGTGATCATGCCCGTGGTCATGCTTATGATTGTGGTCGTGCAGGTGCTCGTGATGATCGTGCTTATGGCCATGTTCGTGATCATGATCATGCGCATGTTTATGGTCATGATGATCATGGGTGTGATGGTTGTGGTCATGTCCGTGGTCATGATCGTGGTCGTGGTGATGCTCGTGCTCATGCCCATGCTCGTGCCCATGCTCG
>CAZBKR010000060.1:0-11143 GCA_964492455.1 uncultured Oscillospiraceae bacterium | reverse complement strand
GAGTGGTTGTGTTCGTGCGAGTGGTCATGGTGGTGATCATGCCCGTGGTCATGCGCATGTCCATGGTCATGATGATCATGGGTGTGATGGTTGTGGTCGTGCTCGTGATCATTGTGATTGTGGTTATGTTCCTGCCCGTGTTGATGATCTTGCTCATGGTGATGGTTGTGCTCATGCAAATGCCCGTGTTTATGGTCGTGGTCATGATGGTCATGATGCTCATGCCCGTGCTCATGCCCGTGCTTGTGCGGGTGCTCGTGTGTCTCCGCGTCGGGGGAGACGTCCAGACTCGCTTCCTCTGCGCCTCCGATTGTCACGGACACATGCGTCCCCGTGATCCCGCACTTCACGGAAGATTCCGCAGACACCTTCACCCCCGGGAGGCCGAACGCGTTGAGCCGCTCAACAAAGGCTTCCGGATCCGGGTGGAGTTCGAGAAGTGCCGCGGTCAGCATGTCCCCCGCCGCGCCCATGTTGCATTCCAGATAGATCGTTTTCATTTTGCCGCCTCCATGTGGTTGATCATGCTGGCCAGATAGCCTGCGCCGAATCCGTTGTCGATGTTGACGACACTGACCCCGCTCGCGCAGGAGTTGAGCATTGAGAGCAGTGCCGCGACGCCGTGGAATGCCGCGCCATATCCGACACTGGTCGGTACCGCGATCACCGGACAGTCCGCCAGCCCGCCGATGACGCTCGCGAGAGCGCCTTCCATGCCGGCGATTGCGACGATGACCCGAGCGCTCATGATCTCATCCATGTGGGACAACAGCCGGTGCAGTCCCGACACGCCGACATCGTACAACCGTACCACGCGGTTAGCGAGCGCTTCCGCGGTGAGCGCGGCTTCTTCCGCGACCGGGATGTCGCTGGTGCCGCCGGTCGCAACGACGATGTGGCCCCCGACATCCGGATCCGGCATTTCGCCGACGACACCGATCCGCGCCTCCGGGTAATACCGGAAGGGCAAAGAGGCTTCCGCACAGGCGGCGGCTTCGGGCGACATGCGGGTGATCAGGACAGTGCGTTCTCCACCCGCGAGCAGCGAGGCCGCGATGTCACGGATCTGGGCAGGGGTTTTACTGGCGCCGTAGATCACTTCCGCAGATCCCTGCCGGAGCGCGCGGTGGTGGTCAGGCCGGGCAAACCCCAGATCCTCGAAGGGCTGTTTTTTGATCGCGAGGACCGCCTCGTCGACGGTCCGCTCGCCGGCCGCGACACTTTCCAGCAACCTGCGTAAAGATGTTTTGTCCATGGGTAGATCCTTTCTGTCGCCTGTGTGAAGTGCATGTCATCAGACAGAATCAGCGGGGCTGGAGATCCAGCAGTACGGTTTCAAAATGGGGCTGTACCCCGGCCAGGATTTCCTCCCTATGTTCGACAACGCTTCCGAAATCGGCGGCGCGGAACTGGAGGCGCGCCGCCTCGCCGTACACCCGAACGCGAAAGTCGGAAAATCCCAGCGCAAACAACGCGGCTTCCGCAGCTTCCACTCGCGCCAGCAATCCGGCTTCGACCGGCCTTCCGGTCGGGATGCGGGTGGACAGGCAGGCGTAGGCAGGTTTATCCCAGGTGAACAGCCCCGCTTCGCGGGACAGACGCCGCACATCGGCTTTGGTAAGGCCGCATTCCCGGAGAGGGGACCGGACTGACATTTCGGCCAGCGCGCGCATACCCGGCCGGTCACCGGCTTCGTCCGAGGCGTTGGTGCCGTCGATCAGGACGGTGTATCCGTCCGCCGCGGCGCGGTCGCGCAGCGCGCCGAACAACGCTGTTTTACAGTGGTAACACCGGTCGGAAGGATTGGAAGCGACTTCCGGATGGGACAGGATGTCGTAAGGCACGACGGTCACTTCGACGCCGAGATCCGCGGCCAGCCGCATCGCGTCCTCCCGCTCGAACGCGGGCTGGAACACCGTGCTGATAAAGTAAGGCCGGACATCGGCGCCAGCCTGAAGCGCGGCGTACAACAAATAGGAAGAATCCACGCCGCCCGAGAAACCGAGCGCCACCCGTGGATTTTCCTGAAAAAATTCCTGCAACGTCATATATGTCGATCTCCTTTTCTCTATTAAACCAGCCTGTAATGCTTTGTGACGCATCCCGTGTTACAAACGCATGGGTAATCCGAAGCCGCCAGCTGACCAGACGGAGCGAGTCGATGTTCGCCGGGGGGATCAGTCGATCGCTTCGATCCCGCAGGCTTCCATCGTCCCGGCATCCCGCAGCAGTCGATCGGGATCGCCCTCGGCGAAGACCCGGCCTTCGTGAATGAGCACCACACGGGTGCAGTAGCGGGCTGCGAACGAAAGATCATGGGTCGCGATGACCCGCGCCTGGGGCAGTTCGCTGAGGGCCTGCGCGAATACCCGCCGGGAGCGTGGGTCGAGGAAGGCAGTCGGTTCGTCCAGCAGCATCACCGAAGGTTCCATGACCAGCACGGTGGCGAGCGCGGCCATCCGTTTTTCCCCGCCGCTGAGTTTGAGCGGCGTCCTGGTGGCGAGGTGTCCGATCCGGAGGCGGTCGAGGCAAGCTGTCACACGTTCCCGGACCTGGGATTCCGGCATGCCCCGATTGCGCAATCCAAACGCGACGTCGTCGTAGACCGTCGGCATGAACAGCTGATCGTCGGGGTTTTGAAACACCAGTCCGACCCGTTGCCGGATGGTCGGGACGGTCTTTTTGTCGAGTGTGATACCGTCGACCTTGACTTCCCCCGTCGATGGGAGAACGCCGACAAGTGAGAGCAGGAGCGAGGTCTTGCCCGCACCGTTGGCTCCGACCAGCGCGACGCTTTCCCCGTCCGCGACCGACAGGGAAAACCCGTCGACCGCGAGGGTGCCGTCCGGATAGCGGACGACCAGCCCGCGGATGTCGATCATGAGAGCACCCCCGACAGGCCGGCCGTCAGGAGGGCCGGAACATCCGCCAGCCTCAGCAGCAGCGCGGGCAGGCAGACCGCGGCCAGATAGGCATAGTCGACGCCCCTCAAGGGGATTCCTTCCGCTTTCCAGGCGTGTGAAGGGTATCCGCGGCACTCCATCGCGTGGTAAACCCGTTCCGCCCGATCGATGCTCCGGAGGAGCAATCGCCCGACAAAACTTCCCATATGGCGGAGTTCGATGCCGCGCGACCGGCCGCCCCGCAGCTTGTAGGCGGTGGCCATACCCGCAGCCTCCCCGAGCAGCACCCCGATGTACCGGTAGGTCATCTCGAACAGCTGTATCAGCACAAGCGGAACCCTGAGACGCCGGAGTCCGGCGGTCAATTCGGAGAAAGGGGTGACCGCGATCAGGACCAGGACAGCCGCCACACAAAGGAAGGTTCGCAGGAGGATGGTCGCAAGGGAAAGCAGCCCGGATGAAACCGCTATCCCTCCGATCCGGAGAACCTCCGACCGGTCGAGCAGCAGGTTGGACAAGCCCGCGAACAGGCAGAACGGGAGCGCGACCAGCAGCCGGGTAGCGATCATGAGCCACGGGATGTCCGCGAGCGCGATCATCACCACAGGAAAGAACACGTAGGGTGCCAGCCGGACAAACGAGTACCGGTCGAACGACACTACACAGACCAGGAACCACAACACCGACAGGATTTTAACGAGCGGGTGCAGCCGGTGAACCGCGCTCCGGCCGGACGCGAGCTGTTCAAGCGAGTAGATCTGTGCGATTTTGCCGCGGATATCAGACATGTGTGCGGTCAGCCTCCGTCTTTTTACGTCTGGCCCGGATTGCGGTGATCCCGAGTCCGGCCGCGCCGGCCAGCGCGAAGGTCGCGGCGCTTCCGACAATGCCCGCGACCGTGGTACCGCCCGCAGTATCAGTTTCATCCAAGGAGGCAAAGCCATAATCCGGCATCAACGCGACTTTGTCTTGCAGATCGGAAGCTTTGACGTGCACGTTGCTTTCCGATTCGAGTTCGGCGGTGCCGGCGACGCGTTCGATCGCCCATTCCAGCCCGTCGGGATTCGCGGACGCGAACAGGGACAGCGCGCCACCGGTCACGAGGGCTGCGATGCCGAGTGTGAGCAAGACTTTTTTCATGGAAAGCCCCGCAGCAATCGGTTTGCCGGAGGCCGCGCCGGGAAGGAGTTCCGGCCGGGAGGAGTGGACAAAAATCAGGACCGCACCGGTCACAATTCCTTCCACAACTCCGATCGCGAGGTGGATCGGCTGCATCAGGAGCGCGAACGTACCGAACGGGAGGACGGTGATTCCGGAGGCGGTGGTCTGGAGCACGACACTGAACGCGCCCAGCTGGAGTCCCGCCACGACCGCCAGCACCGACGCGGCCATGATCCGCAGCGGAGAGGCCGCCGACCGGATCAACGGGCGGAACAGCAGCGGATAAGCGACGAGGCAGGGGATCACCCCCAGGTTGAACAGATTGCACCCCAGTGCGAGCAGTCCGCCGTCCGCAAAAAACAATGCCTGGATCAACAGGACCGCCGCGATCGTGAGCAGAGCGGGAAATCCGCCCAGCACAGCGGCCAGCAGGATCCCGCCGCCGATGTGGCCGCTCGAACCGGTTCCGGGAATCGTGAAGTTGATCATCTGTGCCGCAAAAACAAAAGCCCCGGTCACGGCCATCACCGGAATTTTCCGCTCCAGGAGCCCATCCTTGCGGATGCGGATGGATGACCATCCGATCGCGCCCGCGCTGGCCGCGTACATCGCCGCCCCGACCGCGGGAGAAAGCAAAGCGTCTGCCATGTGCATGTCAAATACCTCCCATACAGAAATCGCCACTCAGGCGGAACCCCTGCGGGGCTTCGATCGCCTGCGTGGCAACCCTTACAGATAAAACACATTGAGAAAAACAATAAAAGGATTCTTGGAATCCCATGGTTCTTTTCACAAGAACGATCAGGAAAAAGTATAGCATCGATGATCGGTACAGGGAAGTCCGGTTCCCGAAGACGGTCTGTTACGTGCTATCCTTTTATCGTTGGTATTCTCGTCCCGGCCTGCCGGGACCCTCGTCACGGAGGCGTCAGTGGAAACATCCGGACCGATCCCCGCCATCCTGCGACAGTGCAGTGTTTTTCACTACCAAATGCTGGACATGGATCGTGTTTTAGAACCCTATATTGGCGACACGGAAGCGTTTTTCGGGTTCCTGACACAATCATGGGGATGGATAATCACCGTGGAGGAGAACGGCCGTGTGGTGTACGCGGACGAAAATAACGACGCGTGTGTCTGCCCGATGAAAGAAGGTTTCGGAGAGCGGGGGGACCTGCGGAACCTCTGCTTTTGTTCCGAAGGATTCGCCGAGCGGATGTTTGCGCGCGTATACGGCCGGCCGGTGCGCGCGCGTGTGATCCGTTCCGTGATCCGGGACGGACAGAGTTGCGTGTACCGGATTGAATCGATGTAAAACAGGACGGCAGAGCCGTCCACTCATAGATTAGAAAGGAGATACAGTTATGACAACCACAGTCCGCACCCGTTACGGTACCCTCGAGGGGATTCTCTCCGCGGGCGGATTCTCGCTCTTCAAAGGCGTTCCCTACGCCGCTCCGCCGACAGGGGATCTGCGCTGGGCGCCGCCCGAGCCTCCCGCGCCCTGGACCGGCACGCTCCGGTGCGACACCTGGGGTAACGCCTGCCCCCAGAATTCCGAACACACCCCCGAAACCTTTTACGGTAAAGAATTCTACTGTGCGACCGACGAACGCCCGACATACGGTGAAGACTGTCTGCGTCTCAATATCTGGACGCCCGCAGCACGTCCAGATGAGCGGCTGCCGGTCATGCTGTGGATTCACGGGGGCGGACTGCAGGTCGGTTACGGACACGAAATCGAATTCGACGGAGACGCCTATTGCCGCCGGGGCGTGATCCTGGTGTCGATCAACTACCGGGTGGGACTGCTCGGGTACTTCGCGCACCCGGAGCTCACCGCGGAAAGCCCGCACGGAGCGAGCGGCAACTACGGGCTGCTGGACCAGATCCAGGCGCTCCGCTGGGTCCATGAAAACATCGCGGCCTTCGGAGGCGACCCGGACAACATTACGGTGTTCGGACAGTCCGGGGGTGCGCGATCCACGCATGCGCTGTGCGTCTCTCCGCTCACCAAAGGGATGATCAAACACGCGATCGTCCAGTCGGGCGGCGGAGTCGCGACCGCGATGGGACGGCTCCCGCGTTCGGTCCTGGAAGAACGCGGTACGCGTTTTGTGGAAGGGATCGGGGCGAACTCGATCGCTGAACTGCGCGCGATGCCCTGGCAGGAACTGCTCCGGAAGTTCAAGGACGGGGTACCCGATCCGATGCGGGGCGGGTTCAACCTCTGCACAGACGGGTATGCGCTTCCGTACTCCCTCGAAGACAGCCTCCTCGAGGGGCACCAGCAGGACATCGGCTACATCGTCGGACACACCTCCAACGAGGGGATTGATCCGGATAACGTGCCGGCCGGCCGGGTGAGCATGGCCGCCGCGCTTCGGGCCTGGGGGCGGCTGCAGCTGGAGCAGGGCAAAAAGCCTATGTATCTTTACTGTTTTGACCGGCAGATGCCGGGGGACGACGCGGGTGCGTTCCATTCCTCGGAGCTGTGGTATGAGTTCGGCACGCTGGACCGGTGCTGGCGTCCGTTTATCGAGGCGGACTACCGGCTGTCGGATACGCTCCTCGGGTTCTGGACGAACTTTGCCAAGACCGGGGATCCCAACGGAGAGGGACTCCCGGTGTGGAAACCCTTCCTCGAGGACCGGCTGCAGATGCGGCTGGGTATCGACGGCTGCGCAATGGTCGACTATGACAAGGAGGGCGGTCTGACCCGACTGGAAGACGCGTTGTTAGGGCGCTAAAGCCTGATCACATCCGTAGAACGGGAGAAACCGATTTGGACAAATTCACCATCCTTCGGGATCATTTTGGACACACCCGATACCGGTCGGGACAGCTCGAGATCATCGACGCCATACTGGCCCGCCGGGACGTGCTGGGTATCATGCCGACCGGTGCGGGCAAATCGATCTGCTACCAGGTACCGGCGCTCCTTCTGGACGGGGTGACAATCGTCGTCTCCCCGCTCATCTCCCTGATGAAAGACCAGGTGAACGCTCTGGAGCAGGCGGGCATCCCGGCGGCTTTTCTCAACAGTTCCCTGTCGCAGGAGGAGTATCGCGACGTGATGGCCGGAACCCGGGCGGGGGCGTACAAGATCCTCTATGTCGCACCGGAACGGCTGCTGACCGAGAGTTTCCTGGCATTGGCGCGCACACTGAAAATCGCGATGGTGACCGTCGACGAAGCCCACTGTATTTCACAATGGGGCCAGGACTTCCGCCCGAGCTATCTGCGGATCGTGCGGTTCATCGAATGGCTCCCGGTCCGGCCGGTGGTGAGTGCCTTCACCGCGACTGCGACCGCGACGGTCCGGGATGACATTGTCATAAGCCTCGGGCTGGTCGACCCGCTGCGGATCACGACCGGTTTTGACCGGGAAAACCTGCGTTTCGAAGTCAGGAAACCCCGGCACAAGCCCACGGCGCTGGCCGACTATGTCCGTGCGAACCGGGAGAAGGCAGGGATTGTCTACTGTACCACCCGGAAAACCGTCGAGGAAGTGTGCGACGACTTGACTGTCCGGGGGTTTGCGGCAACCCGCTATCACGCCGGGTTGAGCGAAGCGGAGCGTCGGGCAAACCAGGACGATTTTCTGTACGACCGCAAGCGTGTGATGGTCGCGACCAACGCGTTCGGGATGGGGATCGACAAATCCGATGTCACCTATGTAATTCACTACAACATGCCGAGAAACCTCGAAAGCTATTACCAGGAGGCCGGGCGCGCAGGCCGGGACGGGGAGCCCGCGGCGTGTATCCTGCTCTACAGTGCGCAGGACGTCCGGCTCAACGCGTTCATGATCGACCAGCCCGTGGAGAATGACGACCTGTCCCCAAAGGACCGGGAGGAACTGCAGCGGAGGGATCACGAACGGCTCCGGATCATGACGCGTTACTGTACCCTGCAGGATTGTCTGCGCGCGTACATCCTTCACTATTTCGGTGAGGCGGCGCAGTCGACATGCGATAATTGTTCCAACTGTCTTGATCGGTTTACGGAACAGGACATTTCCCGGGAAGCACAGTCGATTGCCATCTGCGTGTACCAGCTGGAGCAGCGCAGGCTCCGGTTCGGCAAATCCATGGTGGCCGACATTCTGCGCGGCAGCCGGAATGCCCGGATCCGGCAGTACGGGCTGGATTCACTGCCTGCGTTCGGTTCTCTGTCCGGAACCCCGGCACAGCAGGTGCAGCGGATCCTGGAGGAACTGACCGACAATGGCTGGCTGGCCTTGTCTGCCGACCGGTATCCGGTGCTGACGCTGACAGAACGATCGAACGTGCTGCTCGGCGGCGGTCGGGTGGTCATGCGCGTACGCAGTGCGGCGGCTCCGTCAGCAAAACCCGGGTCCGGTACCCGCGTCGCGGCATCGGACGATACACAAGACGGAGAGGTTTTGTTTACCCGGCTCAAAACGCTGCGGAGCAAGCTGGCCGCATCTGCGGGGATTCCGGCGTATCTTGTGTTTACGGACGCGGCGCTCCGGGACATGTGCCGGAAGAAGCCGACCACAGTGGACGGTTTTCTCGAAGTGTCAGGTGTGGGGAAGAGCAAGGCGGAAAAATACGGGAGGGTTTTTCTGGAAATCCTTCGTGAAGGCGGAGCCTGACAGGAGGCCGGTATGGCATACCAGGTGAAAACCAAAGAAACGGAAGGCAGTGTCAAAGCGTTTCTGGACAGGATCGAATCTCCCCGGAAGCGGGACGAAGCCTACCGGTTACTCGCGTTGTTCACCGAGGCGACCGGCTTGCCCGCAAAACTGTGGGGCGACAGTCTGATCGGGTTTGGATCCTATCACTACAAATATAAAACAGGACACGAAGGGGACGCGATGATCGTTGGGTTCTCCCCCCGGAAATCGAAGATCAGCCTGTATCTGTATGCTGATTTTCCCGAGCGGGAGTCGTTGCTTGCGCAACTGGGAAAACATACCGCAGGGGTAGGGTGCATCTATGTGAACAAGTTCGAAGACATTCGTCCGGAGGTGTTGCGGGAACTGATTGTTCGGACGGCCACTTCCATCCGGGAGCAGTATCCGGACCCGTAAATCATCCATTTACTCAGGACAATACGATATTTTCGTCAAAAAATTGAAGAATCTTGCTCGCAGGATGGTTCACATGATAAACTCTTTCTAGTGTGTTCATCTCTGCCCGGACGGATGGTAGAACGGCAGATACAGATGTAGAAAGAAGCGCTTCTCATGGCCACGACGATCAAAGAACTTGCACTGCACTGCGGCGTGTCGGAAGGCACGGTCGACCGGGCACTCAATGACCGTCCCGGTATCAGCCTGTCGACCAAATCGCGGATCCTGGCGGCCGCGGACGAACTGGGTTACAAACCAAACCGGATCGCCCAGAGTTTAGCAACCGGCCGGACCCGCACCATCGGCATCATCAGCTTTGACCTGATCAACAATTGTTTTACGCGGCTGGTCGATGCCATCGAGGCGGAAGCCAAGAGCCGGGGTTACTTTATCAACCTCATTCTGACGCACAAGGATCCCGCACATGAGCTTGAGGGTTTGCGCTATCTTGCGGAACGCAGGGTGGACGGGATCGGACTCCTGCCGCTCGGGAAGGATGAACAGTACGCCACATTCCTCAAGGATCTCGGTATCCCGATCGTCACGATCTTCAACCGGATCAGCGATGATTTTATGCACGTAGGGATCGATGACCGGAAAATTATGTATGAGGCGGTCCAGTATATTACCTCCAAAGGGTACCAACAGGTGGTCCTCGTACAGCCCCGGTTGAGCGCAATGCTCTCACGCGGGATCAACGCGCACACCATCTGCCAGCGTAAACTCGGCTACGAGCAGGGGCTGGCCGCCGCGGGACTCGTCCAGAAACCGATCATCGCGGAAGGCAAGGACTATGCGAAATCCTTTACGGGGATCGACTTTTCCCGCAGGACGGCACTCCTGTGTGTCAGCGACGCGTACGCGATGGCGGTTATGAAGCATCTGCGCGAGTCCGGTCTCTCGGTACCGGAGGACGTCGGTGTGATGGGATTCGACAGTGTAGATACCCAGCAGGTCATACATCCGCTGTTGACGACAGTTGAATACCATGTCGAAGCCATGGGCAGGCAGATCGTGGACAACCTGTGTGACATGATCGAGGGAAAACGGGCGGAGCACACCCATATCATGAGCTACAGCATCATTGAAGGCGAAACCATCTGAATCCGGGCAGAATACGCATCTATATACAGCCGGCCCGGCCGGAAGGACCACCTGCTCAGCAGGTGGTTTTTTTCACAAATTTCCTGCGTCAGATTTGTGATGGGATACTCTTGTCAACACAAAATGGTTATGGTACTGTTCACGTAGCGTGTGCGCACACGTTTCCTGCAATTTTGTGTAGTTTGTTACACAAATGCCAAAGCCAAGCCGAAAACAGCAAGAACAACCAGACTGACCCATTCTCCAGAGGAGGTACGCAATGAGGAAGTCACTGTCACGAATTGCCTTGCTACTGGTTCTGGCCCTTGCCGTCACTTTGGTGGCCGGATGCCAGACGACTGACACCACAACCACCAAAGCCCCCACAGGTACCACCGCCGGCACAACGGCAGGCACCACGGCCGGCACAACCGCGGAAGAGTCCAACCTGAACCCGCCGGGACAATTGCCGGTGGTCAAGGAAAAAGAGACGCTGCGGCTGGTCATCTCGCAAAGCCCGCACATCCTCAGCTACAAATACGGTGAAAACAAGCTGACCACCTATCTGCAGGACAGGACGAATGTTGAAATCGAGTTCATCCTGTTCCCGGAAGCCGATGCCGCGACCAAGCTGAATATCGAGCTGTCGACCGGCGGCGATCTGGGCGACGTGGTCCGCATGCCCAACGCACTGAGCAAACCTGCGCTGATGACCTTCGGCAGCCAGGGCGCGATCATGGACGTGACCGAACTGCTGGACAAATACAGCGCCAACATCAAAGCCGACCTCGATGCGAAGTCCGGATCCTGGGAAGCCAACATCGCTCCGGACGGCGCGATCTACGCGTTGCCGACCGGACCAGCTGCCTGGCTGGTTACCAATGCGTACGCCATG
>CAZBKR010000059.1:5940-11712 GCA_964492455.1 uncultured Oscillospiraceae bacterium | reverse complement strand
AATCAAAATAGGCGCTGCACGGCGTCGCACGGTCCGGTCTCGCGACTGTATTCCCGCAGGCGATCGGCCTGGCCGCTGCTTTTGATGCCGAACTCACCCGCAAAATCGCGGACGTCATCTCCACGGAGGGGCGCGCCAAGTTCAACTCCTATCAAAAGTTCGGCGACCACGACATCTACAAAGGATTGACGTTCTGGTCCCCCAACATCAATATCTTCCGCGACCCGCGCTGGGGCCGCGGCCATGAGACGTTCGGAGAAGATCCCTTTCTGACCGCCCGTCTCGGAGAAGAGTTCGTCCATGGGATCCAGGGCGATCATCCCCGCTACCTCAAAGCCGCCGCGTGTGCGAAGCATTATGCGGTCCACAGCGGGCCCGAAGCCATCCGTCACGAGTTCAACGCGATCGCTTCGCCCAAAGATCTGTGGGAGACCTACCTGCCCGCATTCGAGACGCTTGCGGTCAAAGCCAAAGTGGCCGGTTTCATGGGCGCCTACAACCGGACCAACGGGGAACCCTGCTGCGGCTCCAAAACCCTGCTGGTCGACATTTTGCGCAAAAAATGGGGGTTCCGCGGCTACGTGACCTCCGACTGCTGGGCGATCAAAGACTTTCACATGTTCCACAAGGTCACCAGCAATGCGATTGAATCGGTCTCCCTCGCGATCAAAAACGGGTGCGACCTCAACTGCGGCAACCTCTACGGCCACATCATGGAAGCTTACAACGAAGGAGCGCTGACAGAAGAGGACATCCGCACTGCCGCCACCAACCTGATGACCATCCAGATGCGTCTCGGTTTCTTTGACCAGAATGTCCCCTTTGACAATATTCCATACGACGTCGTCGATAGCGCGGATCATCGCGCATTCAACTACGACGTCTCCGCCAAGAGTCTGGTCTTGCTCAAAAACCGCGGCAAAACCCTCCCCCTGTCCGCGCGCAAGCTCCGTACAATCGCGGTCATCGGCCCCAACGCGGATTCCCAGGGAGCACTCAAGGGCAACTACCACGGCACCGCAGGGCAGTGGCACACGATCCTCGAAGGCGTCGTAGACGCGTTTCCCAAAGCGCGCGTACTGTATTCAGAGGGTTGCCACATCTACAAAGACAAAGTCCAGAACCTCGGCATGATCCGGGATCGCGACGCGGAAGTGCTGCAGCTCATCGAAATGTCCGACGCGGTCGTGCTGGCGGTCGGACTGGACGAGTTCCTCGAAGGCGAAGAGGGCGACGCGGGCAACGCATACGCCTCCGGCGACAAGAAAGATCTGCTGCTGCCTTCCCCGCAGCGTCATCTGATTACGCTGGCGTGCGACAAAGCAAACGAACTCCACAAGCCGATCGTGCTCGTCAACGTCTCGGGCAGCTCAATCGACCTGCTGGACGGAAACGACAAAGCGGACGCGATCATTCAGGCTTTCTATCCGGGCGCCGAAGGCGGGCGCGCGGTCGCCGACCTGCTGCGCGGCACGTACAGTCCTTCCGGGCGGCTGCCGGTCACGTTCTATGCAAACGACAACACAATCCCCGACTTCACCGATTATTCGATGGAAAATCGCACCTATCGGTTCTTCCAGGAGAAGCCGCTCTATCCCTTTGGCTTCGGTCTCAGCTACACTGCCTTTGACTACGATGCGCCCAAGCTGTCTACCAAAAAAGCAGGCGTCGGCCAGGGAGTCGGGGTCAAAGTCAAAGTCACGAACACCGGCAAAATGGCAGGCGACGAAATCGTTCAGGTGTACGTTCGCGTCACCGACGCGGACGTCCGCGTCCCGAATTTCCAGCTGTGCGGGTTTAAACGGGTCGCACTCGCTCCCGGGGAAACCAAACAAGTCGATTTTCAGATCGACCCCGCTTCCCTCCAGGTCGTGCTCGATGACGGCCGCAGGGTTGCGCACGCAGGCACATTCGAACTCTTCGTCGGCGGTGCGCAGCCGGATGCCCGGAGCGAAGAGCTGACAGGAACCGCGGTGAAAAAGGTCACCTTTCAAGTGCAGTGACCATCGTTCCCACCGATTAGAAAGCGGGAAAGAAAACAACAATCATTAGAAAATCGCCACCCCTGCCGATATGCTGGGGTGGCGATTTTTATGCTTATTGAGCCCATCTTCACACGGATTCCGGTATTTCCTCCACCTGATGGCCGGATGCACGCAATGTGGACATCGTCCCGGGCAACCGGTCGGTGTGAACCAGCAGATAATCGGTATCAAAGGTGGAAACCGCAAAAACCGGAATTCCTGCCGCGGCCAGGGTACCCGTCAGGCTGGACAGGATACCGACCAGACTGAATTCCAGCGGACCCTCGACCCGCAGCAAAGACCAGCCGTCCTCTCGTGTGACAGCGGCAGGGGGCACCAGGGCTGTGCGGCAGACCAGCGATATTTCGGAGCCGGTGCAGGACAGAAAAAAGGGTACGGCCTCCGGAGCGACACCATCTGGGTCGAAGGCAGACAGGTCGGACAGCTGACAGACGGTAAAGTCGCCGGGCATCCAGTAGAGTTTCACAGGCATCTCCTCTTCTCTCTTCCATCCGATCCCTGACGCGAGGGCGCCTCAGACCGGCTGTGTCAGTCCTCCTCGATTCGGATCCCGTGACCGGCGTCACCGGCCAATCCACGGAACACCTCGCCGATGACGGATTCCGGAATCCGTCTTCTGTTGAGCGTTATATGGATCCCGGATTCATGCGCCCCCCGCAACCGGATGGTTCGAACGTGGAGACTGTTGTCGAGGCGGAGACGCATAACCAGCCCGGACAGATTTCGGTACAGCGCGTCCGAACCATTGCGAACGCAGGTGTCGCATACACAGATCGCAAGCTCACTCAACTCATAATGGTCAGTGGCGGCTGTGTGTGATCCCGTGGCCGTACGATGGTCAGCGGACGATACGGATCGTGCGCGGTAGGTGGTATGAAGCATGTGGTGGGCCGCGTCCGCGTCGGGTTCTCCGATATACGTCCGGTACAACTGCAGTACATCCGGGTTGTCCTGGGAGCGGCGAACACCCGATGTGCGGTCAATATCCAGCAGCACCTGCCGGCGGCGCTCGCTTTCTCCCACCTTTTCGGGCACCGGATGCCCGGCACCACAGATGCATCCGCCGGGGCAGGCCATCACCTCGATGAGATCATACCCGACGTCTTCACCCGCCAGGATCCGCCGCACGATCGGTTCTACATTGCCAAGACCACTGACCACTGCAACCCGGATCGTCGCGTCTTCCACCTGGACCGCGGCTTCCTTGACCCCTTCGAATCCGCGGATTTCTTCAAATTCCAGCCGGGATGCATGGGATTCGCCGGTCAGGCGCTCCACCGCCATCCGGAGTGCCGCCTCCGCCACCCCGCCGGACGCGCCAAACAGGATGCCCGCACCCGACACGTGGCGGTATGGCTCATCAAAGGGAGCCGGTTGGATGTCCTCCGGCTCGATCATGGCAAGCCGGACCATCTCGAGCATTTCGCTGGATGTCAGTACCGCATCGACATCCCGTATACCGTCCGGTGCGAATTCGGGGCGCGCGGCCTCACTTTTCTTCGCCAGGCAAGGCACGACTGAGACCACATACAGATCCTCCCGGGGAATCCCGGCGGTCTGTGCAAAATGGTTTTTGACCACCGAACCCATCATCATCTGGGGGGATTTACAGGATGACAGGTACGGTATCATATCAGGATACCGCCGTTCCACAAAATGAACCCAGGCTGGACAGCAACTGGTGAACTGCGGCAGCCTGCCGTGGTGCGGGCCAACGCCGGAAGGCCGGGGTTCCACCGTATCGTCCGCGGTGATGCGCTTTAAAAACTCCGTGGTTTCTTCGATGACGGTCAAATCGGCCGCAAAGGAGAAATCAAACACCCGGTCGAATCCGAGACGCTTCAGCAGTCCGGCCATAAATGCCGACGCCTGATCGAACGGAATACCAAAATGGGCGGAAACCACGCTGCGGACCGCAGGCGCGACGAAAGCAACCACGGTTTTACCCGGGTCGTGGATCGCCCGGAATACCTTGCCCCGCTCCCGGCGGTAGTCCAGCGCGCCGCAAGGGCAGGCATTGACACATTGCCCACAGCTGACACAGTCGGTTTCCTGCAGCTGCAATCCGCTTTTGGTACCGACCAGCTGCCGTCCGCCCTTCATATGAAACGCGAGGATGTCCGGACCCGCGATCTCCGCACAGGCCGCGATGCAACGGCCGCAGGCAATACATTTGTTGGGGTCCCGCATGATGTAGGGATGGTCGTCGACAATGGGAAAATAAGGTCGCGTGTGAGCCGGTTCGACATACTCGATCCCGTGGTTGGTGGCCTCTTTGCGCAGGGCGCAATCATAGCGGTCGGTACATCCGCACCGCAGACAGCGTCGTGCCTCCTCCCGCGCCTCCTGTTCGGACAAAGTCTGTTCGACCTCGTCAAATCCGAAAATCCGATCTCCGGGAGGTAGTGTGGGCTGCACCGCACGGTCGATACGCGGCAATGCTTCAAACGCCCAGCGGGGCAAGTCTTCGAGCGACCCGCGACTGCAGCTGTAATCCGTATGCCCTTCCGGAACATATCCTTTCTGAAGAAAACTGTCGATCGCTTCGGCGGCATGTCGACCGGCGGCGACTGCCTGGATCACCGTTGCCGGACCCGTCACACAGTCGCCTCCCGCAAAAATCCCGGACTCGGAGGTTTGCGCGGTCTTGCCGTCGATATCGACATCGCCCCATTTGCCCAGCCGCACCGGCAGATCGTGGTAGAGGAACTGGGTGTTGGTGCTTTGGCCGATGGCACAAATGACGGTGTCAGCGGGCAGCAACACGTCGCTGCCTTCGACCGGAACCGGGCGTGCCCGGCCGGATCGATCCGCGGGCCCGAGGGTCATCTGCAGGCAATGCAGCACTTTCCTTCCGGATTCGATTGCAATGCGAGCGGGCGAAAGCAGAAACATCAGTTCGACGCCTTCCCGCTCCGCCGCCTCGATTTCTTCCGCTTGCGCGGGCATCTCTCCCCGGGTACGCCGATAGACGATCCGCACGGAACAGGCACCCGCACGCAATGCGGTCCGGGCACAGTCCACCGCGGTGTTGCCGCCGCCGATCACGACGACGTCAGCCCCTGTCCGGATCTGTACGCCTGTTGCCACCTGTTCGAGATAGCGGATGCCCATGTGGACGCCGTCGAGGTTTTCTCCTTCGATATGGAGCGGAGTGGGCTGCCAGGATCCGATCGCGAGATAAACCGCATCAAAGTCCCGTTTCAGGTCTTCAAGACGAAGATGGGTACCGAGCGCTTTGCCCGTGACAATACGAACGCCGGTCTGGCGGATGATGTCGATTTCGCGGTCAAGCACCTCGCGGGACAACCGGTAGGCAGGGATCCCGTAACGCATCATCCCGCCCGGCAGTTGCTGGCGTTCGAATACGGTGACCTCGTGTCCGCGTACTGCACTGTAATAAGCAGCGGTCAAACCGGAAGGCCCCGCACCGACCACAGCGACACGCTTCCCGGTGGATGGCGCACACCGGGGCACCCAGGCGGATGCGCGCGCAAGGTCCCAGTCCGCGGCAAACCGCTTGACCGCGTTGATCGCGACCGGCTCGTCCACCAGATTGCGGCGGCAGGCCACTTCACAGGGGTGCGGGCAGACCCGCCCGCAAATGGACGGAAAGGGATTGTGCTCTTTGATGACGCGGACCGCGGCCTCGTGGTTGCCGTTGCCGACCTGGCGCAAAAATGCCTGGATGTCGATGCCCGCGGGGCAGGCGGTCACACAGGGGGCG
>CAZBKR010000059.1:0-5930 GCA_964492455.1 uncultured Oscillospiraceae bacterium | reverse complement strand
TCGGCGTTGTGATCGGACAACAGCTGTTCCAGACGAATTTTGCGGTAGGCCTCCAGTCGCGGGGTCCGGGTGTACAGGACCATCCCTTCCCTCACGGGTGTCTGGCAGGATTTGACATCCCGCTCCGGCAATCCGTCGCCGCTCAACGTGACGACACAAAGCCCGCAGTTGCCGTAGGACCGCTCCAGGCGAATATCGTGGCAGAGATGGGGGATATGGATGTCCTCCTGCAGCAATGCCTGCAGGATGGTCAGACCTTCATAGACTTCGATCCGCCGGTCGTTGACGGTAACGGCGATACGGCGGCGCGTGGAAAGATTCTCCATGGATCGATTCGCTCCTTGTGCTCTCCTGCCGCCCGTTGCATTTGCCCGGACGGCGCTGCTGATGCGTCCTCCTCGACAAACAAAGACATCGTATCGCACCGGGGGGGATTTGTCAGCAGCGATTTTCCCCTAGCACCCTGTATTGGACGGGTTTCCGGGCACCGTAGTATAATTTTCGAAACACTTCACAATAGAGCTGACAAGGAGTGGACGTCGATGTTTGATTCCGTTCTGATTACCGGAACGTCCCGGGGACTGGGGCTTGCCATGGTGCGCCATTGCCTGCGGGAGGGGTCTGTTGTGTTCGCGGCCGCCCGTCACCCGGATGCACCGGAACTGGTTTCTCTCCAGGACGCCTATTCCAGTCGATTGATCCGCATCCCCATGGATGTATCCCGCACAGACTCGGTCACGGTCGCAGCGGAGCAGGTCGCACGGCACACAGACCGGCTGGATCTGGTGATCAACAACGCCGGCGCCCATCCGGTGGATTCCAAAGCACCGCTTGCGCATATGGATCCGGACAACTGTCTGGACATCTTCAACCTCAATACCGTCGGCCCGCTGCGCGTAGTCAAAGCCTTTCTTCCTCTGCTGGAACGGGGCGAAAAACCGACGGTCGCGAACATCTCCTCGGAGGCTGGCAGTATCAGCACCTCACACCGGGATCGGGAGTTCGCATACTGCATGTCCAAAGCCGCTTTGAATATGGAAAGTGTGTTGCTGCAAAATTACCTTCGCGACCGGGGTATCCGCGTACTGGCGATCCATCCCGGCTGGTTCCGTTCCGACATGGGTGGACCGCGCGCTCCCCTCGCTGTGGACGACGCCGCTGCGCAGGTGCTGGGAGCAGTCCGGAAAGCACGAGATCCCGTAGACGGGCCGGTGTTCGTGGACACAGAAGGCCAGCCACTGCCTTATTAGCCGATCCAGGGGGGAAAAGATGGTCCGGATTCTGATAGTTGAAGATGACAGGGTGATTGCGGAACGCCTGCGGGAACATCTTGCCCGATGGGGCTGGGAACCGAGAGTCGTCGAGGACTTTTCGGATGTCACCGGCACGTTTGTGCGGACCGAACCCCATCTGGTGCTCATGGACATCGGTCTACCCTTTTACGACGGTTACCATTGGTGTACACAGATCCGGGCTTTGTCTCAGGTACCGGTCGTATTCCTCTCTTCCGCTTCGGACAACTTGAACATCGTGATGGCGGTCCAGACCGGCGGCGACGACTTCATCACCAAGCCTTTTGATCTCTCCGTCCTGTCCGCTAAAATCCAGGCGATCCTGCGCCGGGCGTATGATTACGGTCCTGTGACCCCTTTGCCTGAGCACCGTGGGGCGGTTTTGCACCCGACAGAGGCGACGCTGGTCTGGCAAGGAGAACGCATCCCGCTGACGCGCAACGAACTGGGTATTCTCAACGCCCTGATGGAACGGCGTGGAGCGGTCGTTCCCCGCGGCACACTCATGAAAAAGCTGTGGGAAAGCGACCTCTTTGTGGACGACAACACCCTCAACGTCAATATCGCGAGGTTGCGCAAAAAACTGGAAGACATCGGCCTGACAAGGTTTATCGAAACACGAAAGGGATTGGGATACTGCCTTGGCGACGCGTGAAAATGAAAAAAGCGTGCTGCGGCTCTTGCCCGGATATCTCTGGGGACGGCGCCGGACACTGCTTGGCTTTCTTGTGTTTCTGCTGATGCAGGCCACGGTGTACTGGCTCTATCATGTACCGGCCGAACCGGTCATTTACACCATCGTCCTCACAGTGGTCGCCGGCCTGGTCTTTGGTGCCGCGGACTTCACCCGCTGCGCAAGACATCTGCGGACCTTGTCCGCGATGGTGCAGCCTGTTCCGGTTGACGACCGGCACCTGCCGGACGCGCGCGATCCCGTCGACGCCTCCTACCAGACCCTGGTGCGGCGGTTGCGCGAAGAAACCGCCCGCATCACCGGAGAACGGGACCACCGGCTCGCGGAAATGAACGACTACTACACCCTCTGGGCCCACCAGATCAAGACGCCGATCGCGGCGATGCGCCTGCTGCTTGCCGACGACCGGACCGACCCGGGTGCGCTCGGACAGGAACTGTTCAAAATCGAGCAGTACGCGGAAATGGTTTTACACTACCTCCGTCTCGAGAGCCTGTCGGCCGATCTGGTGCTCCGGGAGCACGACGTGTGGGTCATCGCACGTGACACGGTACGCAAGCATGCGCCCGTTTTTATCGGATCGGGTGTTTCCCTGCTGTTCGACCGTTTTTCGATGCCGGTGCTCACCGACGCGAAATGGCTTGGATTTGCCCTGGGCCAGGTTTTGTCCAATGCCCTCAAATATACCCCGCGGGGTTCTGTCACCCTCCGGCCTGACCCGGCCGACGCACGGGCACTCCTGATCGAAGACACCGGGATCGGGATCCGTCCTGAGGATATCCCTCGTATTTTCGATCGCGGGTTCACAGGTGTTAACGGACGCTCCGAACTGGGTCAAAAATCCACCGGCATCGGACTGTATCTCGCCCGGCAAGTGCTGACCCGCCTCTCTCACACCATCTCTGCCACCTCTGAGGTGGGCAGGGGCACCTGTATCCGGATCGGATTTCCCGATCTTACGGAATCGTAAGATTGCCACCCCGCCCTGTAAGCCATCGAAATGGCACTGCGCCTTCCTCTCCGGTAGGATGGTTCCATCACAATTCCAGGAGGAGCCGCACATGCCATTGCTGGATGTCCGCAATCTCAAGAAGATCTACACCACCCGTTTCGGCGGGAACCAGGTACAGGCACTTTCCGATGTATCCTTTTCCGTCGAAAGCGGAGAATTCATCGCCATCATGGGGGAGTCCGGTTCGGGCAAGACGACGCTGCTCAACATCCTGGCCTCGCTCGACAAGCCCACCAGCGGCGAGGTTTTTCTGGAAGGCCGCCCGATGTCCGGCATCCGGGACAACGCGCTGGCGGCGTTCCGACGGGATCATCTCGGATTTGTCTTCCAGGACTTTAACCTCCTCGACACGTTCTCGCTACAGGACAACATCTTTCTGCCACTGGTCCTGGGGGGCAGGAAACACCGCGAGATGGCGGAGTGTCTCGCTCCGATCGCGCGCGGTCTGGGGATCGAGGACATTCTTTCCAAATATCCCTATGAGGTTTCGGGCGGACAAAAACAACGCGCGGCCATCGCGCGTGCTTTGATTACCAATCCACGTCTTGTGCTGGCAGATGAACCGACCGGTGCGCTCGATTCCCGGGCTTCCGATCAGTTGCTGCGCCTGTTTCGCGGGATCAACGCCGGCGGACAAACCGTCCTGATGGTTACGCACAGCATCCGTGCGGCCAGTCATGCCAACCGGGTATTGTTCATCAAGGACGGGAGCGTTTCCAATCAGGTCTACCGGGGAGACGCGGGCAATGAAGCCATGTACGTAAAGATCTCGGACGCACTGGCCGTCATGCAGGCGGGAGGTGACCGCCGTGAAGCATGATATCTTCTTTTTTCCGCGATTGGCTGCAGTCAATTTACGGAAAAATCAACAGACGTATCTCCCGTTTCTGCTCAGTGTGACGGGATGTTTTGCGGCCGTTTTTATGTTGGCAAACATCGCATACGGTCCCGGCATTTCGGATCTGCCCGGCGGTGACGCGCTGTTATCGATGCTGACGTTCGGAATCGCAGTGCTGTGCCTCTTTTCCGTAGCCTTCATTCTCTATACCAACAGTTTCCTGATGAAGCGACGCAAGCGGGAACTGGCGCTCTATGCGATCCTCGGGCTGGAACGGCGCCATGTTGCCCGCACACTATTCTGGGAATCGCTCTATGCGTATCTGCTGACCACTGCCGCAGGACTTTTGACCGGCGTGCTGCTGGGTAAGCTGATGTTTTTGCTGATGCTCCGGATTGTGCGGTATCCGACCGCCTTGGATTACACCCCTTCCCCACTGCTGGCACTCATCACCATCGCGGCCTTCGGAGGTGTGTTTCTGATCGTACTCCTGACCAATCTTGTCCGGATCGGACATGCCAGCCCGGTCGCGCTTCTTCAAAGTGAGAACGCAGGAGAACGGGAACCGCGCGCTTCCTGGCTGATCACCCTTGTCGGTATTGCAGCGCTCGGATGGGCATACTGGATCGCACTCACCGTCCAGTCTCCGCTACAAGCGATGGCACAATTTTTTGTCGCCGTGATTCTGGTCATTCTGGGGACATTTGCCCTCTTTACCTCGGGCAGTGTCCGGGTGCTGAAAACGCTGCGTACATGGCGCCGTTTTTATTATCGCCCCCGCAACTTCGTATCGGTGTCAGGCATGATCTACCGCATGAAGCAGAACGCCGCCGGGCTGGCCAGCATCTGTATCCTCAGTACGATGGTACTGGTCACCCTCTCGACGACCATTGCGCTGTATGCGGGTTCCCAAGAGAACATCAATCTTTATTACCCGACCGACATGGCGTTGTCCTGGCCGGCAGAGCAGGGCCCGCAGGAAGATATGATCGGGAGAATCCGGGATGCGGCCATCCGACACGGCGTAGCCATTGAGGACGAAATGAGGTTCCGGGAAATCCGGATGCAAGTGAGACGGGACGGAAACGTCCTGCTGAGACACGACGCGCAGGAAATGGCCGAAACCGGCGAAGCCGGCATCGAACTGCATCTGCTGACATTGGATGAATACAATCAGCTAGCAAAGACTTCCGCTTCGCTGCAACCCGGGGAAATCCTGTTTCACAGCAACCAGGGAGTGACTGGAATCCCGGAGCTGCAGGCAGGCTCGAGTGGTCCGACGTATGTGGTCAGGGAGGAACTGCGTACATTCCCCACACAGCCCAACAATGAGCATGTGCAGGATCTGATCTATACGGTGGTTCTGGCAGATGCTTCTGCAGCGTCCGTCCTGTCCGCCGCTTTACTGGGGCCGGAAGCGGCAGAACCCGCCGGATCGCTCCGCGAGCGTTATCTGTTCAATCTATCCGGAGACAGCAACGCCACTTACGCGGTTGCGGAAGAAACACAGATTCTCCTCTGGAACTCGGTTGATAACGGAACAGCCGAAAGCCGCCAGCGATCGACAGCGGACTGGTTCGGGCTGTTCGGCGGGTTTTTATTCATCGGGATCTTCATCGGCGCCATGTTCCTGATGGCGACCGTACTGATCATCTACTATAAACAGGTGTCGGAGGGGTACCAGGACCGCGTCCGGTTTGAAATCCTGCAAAAAGTGGGCATGGATCGGCACGAGGTGGGGTCGACCATCCGCCGGCAGATTCTGATGGTGTTTTTCCTGCCGCTGGCCGGTGCGGTGTTGCACCTGGGGTTCTCATTCGGGTTTCTACCCAAAATGCTCGCGTTGTTCGGGCTCTACAATGTACCCCTGTATGTCTTGTGCGCCGTGTTGACACTGGCGGTGTTCGCCCTGATCTACCTCGTGGTGTTCGCAGTGACCGCCCGCACCTACGGACGGCTGGTCCGGTTCGACGCCGAATCGGCCTGAACCGGCCATTCTTCTTCCAGCACCCCATAGGTCAGCTCATCCCACCAGATGGGCTGACCTTTTTCTGTCTGTCGGAACGTCGCGGCCTTGGGGGACAGTCCCTCCCG
>CAZBKR010000058.1:0-11766 GCA_964492455.1 uncultured Oscillospiraceae bacterium | reverse complement strand
TACAATTCCGCACGAGTTGCATGTCTGTTACAAAAGCCGGGGCGGGTTCTGCCGCTGCGTGTTCGAGGATCACGAGCGCGTCGGGCGCGAGCAGTCGGGGTGCAATAAGCCGCACGACTTTCTCGATGGCGAGACTTGCCATCCGGTAGGGAGGATCCAGAAAAACCAGATTGAAAGGAGGCTCCCAGTTTCTGTCGAGACCGGCCAGCGTGGCATATACATCGCCCGGCATCACCTGAAGTCCTTCCAGCCGGGTCTTCTCAATGTTTTTACGCAGGCATGCAAGACTGGTTCGGTTCTCTTCGGCCAGGATCACCGACCGGGCACCCCTGCTGGCAGCTTCGATGCCGATCTGCCCGGATCCGGCGAACAGGTCCAGAAACCGTGCACCGGGGATCTGCAGTGACAGAATACTGAAAAGCGCTTCTTTGACACGATCAGACGTCGGACGGGTCAGCTGCCCGCCCGGCGCGTCCAGTCGCGTCCCTCCCGCTATGCCCGCAATGACTCTCGGCATGGGATTACCTCACAATCCTATCGAGGGGAATGACTCCCCGAAATGGGTACGTATGGCGGGAATCAGGGCTCTGTTCTCCGGAGATACCAGGCAGGGATCCGCTTCCATCAGACGGTCCAGACAGCCGGATACTTCCCGCAGCAGCGCTGCGTCCTCATACAGATTCGCGATGCGGAAGTCCGGGATCCCGTGCTGTCGTGTCCCGAAAAAATCTCCGGGGCCGCGGAGCTCCAGGTCCTTTTCCGCGATCCGGAACCCGTCCGTTTCCCTGCACAGGGTGCGGATGCGCTCTTTCGCGATCCTGTCTTCCACGTCTGACACCAGAATGCATACGGATCGATAAGAACCGCGCCCAATGCGGCCGCGAAGCTGATGCAACTGGGCCAGCCCGAACCGCTCTGCGTTTTCAATGACCATGACGGACGCGTTGGGATTGTCCACACCGACCTCGATCACCGTAGTGGTCACCAGTATACCCACTCCGCCTGTGCGGAATGATTCCATAACGGCCGATTTTTCCGTCGCTTTCATCCCGCCGTGCAGCAAAGCGACTGCAAGATCCGGAAACACCTCCCGGGCCAGCCGCGCGTGTGTCTCCACAGCAGACTCGAGCCGGTTGTCCCCGCCCTCTTCGCTTTCTTCGATCATCGGACAGACGACATAGGCCTGCCGGCCTTCTTCCACCTGCTTCCGGAGGATCCGGTAAATCCGGTCCCGATCGGCTGAGGTTGCGGCATAGGTCTCGACCGGGGTCCTGCCCGCCGGGCGTTCATCCAGAACTGAAAGGTCGAGGTCCCCGTACAGCATCAGCCCCAGGGAACGGGGGATCGGGGTGGCAGACATCACCAGCACATGAGGGAGCTCGGGCGGGCTTCCGCCCTCCCTGAAAGGTTCCGACATGCCGGATCGCTCCTGTTGTACAGGTTCCGGTGCCGGATCGCCGTGTGCAGCCAATGTCAGTGTGGTGCGCTGCCGTACTCCAAACCGGTGCTGCTCGTCTGTGACTGCGAGACCAAGCCGGGCGAACCGGACGGTCTCTTCGATCAAGGCATGGGTACCGACCAGAATCTGAATTTCACCCGTTGCGATACCCGTGAGGATATGCCGCCGCTGTGCCGCGCGGGTCGAACCGGTCAGCAGGGCGATCTGCAATGCCGGCAATCCGTTTTCTCCAGAAAAAAAAGTTTGCAGTGTCTCCGCATGCTGCTCCGCCAATATCGAAGTCGGAGCCATCAAGGCTCCCTGGCATCCGTGCAGCACCGCATGATACAGGGCCATCGCCGCCACGACCGTTTTGCCGGACCCCACATCTCCCTGCAGCATGCGGTTCATCGGGTACGCGTGCGCCATATCCGACCGGACTTCCGCGACCGCACGACGTTGCGCGCGCGTCAGCTCAAAGGGCAATGCGTCGGCCATCGCTTCGACTCTCCTGTCCAGCGTCGGATCCGAAGGCATCGGGATGCCACGGCTCAGCCCCCTGAGACGGCCTTTAATCATGCGCAGACCGGCCTGGACCAGGAACATCTCCTCGAAAGCCAATCGTCGGCGGGCAACCTGATACAGATCCACGCTGGACGGCTGGTGAATCATGCGATAGGCATAATCCACATCGCACAATTTGTGTTCGCGCCGGACCCAATGCGGCAACGGCTCGGGCAGTCTGCCTTCTATGCGGCCCAGTGCGGCCGCGACCGTACTCCGGACAACGCCCTGCGTCAGTCCGCGAGTCAGCGGATAGACCGGCAGCACACCGGCTTCGCCGTCCGGTGTGAATGGCTCGAATCCGGGATTTTGCACTTCAAACCGGGTGGCGGTTCGCTGGATGCGGCCGCGGAACACAAAGCGCTCTCCCTTGGTGAGTCGCGGCGCCAGATAAGGCTGGTTGAACCAGACTGCAGCGATGGCTCCGGTTTCATCCCGCAAGACCGTTCGCAGCATCGAAAACCGGCCTTTGCGCAACAGGGACGGTTTGCGCGCAACTTCCGCGACAAACGCCTGTTCTTCTCCGTGCACGAGATCACGAACCGTCAGCGGAGCTGTCCAGTCTTCGTAGGTTCGGGGGAAAAATGTGACCAGGTCATGAATCGTCAGAATCCCCAGACGTTCGAAAAGCTGCGCTCTTCGCGCTCCGACGCCGGGCAGCGACGAGACCGGCTGGTGCAAAACCTCTTCTTTGCGGGAGGAATCGCTGACAACCGGACGGTTCATGTGACACCGGCGGACGCATGACGGCAAAAAGACGACAAGGGACACTGCCTGCACAAAGGATTGCGCGCATCACACAGATGGCGCCCGTGCGCCACAAATAAATGTCCCAGCGCAATCCAGCGGTCGCTCGGAAACACTGCCATCAGATCGCGTTCCACACCGGCCGGGTTTTTCGCGTCCGTCAACCCGATCCGCCGGGCGACGCGCCCGCAATGTGTATCAACGACCACCCCGGGAATGCCAAATCCGTCACCGAGGACAAGATTAGCAATCTTGCGTCCGATCCCGGGAAGGGACAGTAAAGCTTCCATGGTACGAGGTACGTCGCCATCGTAACGATCGATCAGCATGCGCGCGCTATCGCGAATGGAGCGGGCTTTCATACGAAACAAACCGCACGACCGGATCAGCGGTTCGATGCCGGAGATTTCCGCCGAGGCGAACGAACCGATATCCGGATACACTTCAAACAACCGGGGAGTGATCTGGTTGACACGGGCATCCGTGCATTGTGCTGCCAGAATCGCGCCCACCATCAAGCGCCATGGGTCTTCTTTCCCATCGAGGGTGCAGGCTGCTTCCCCGTACAAAGAGAGCAAAGCAGCATAGGTACGGTCGGCCAGGAGGGTCTTGCCGTCCTTTCCGGCCGTTGTTTCAGAGCTCTTCATCACTCTCTCTGCTCTCTTCTTTTTTCCCGAGCATGATATCGTTCAATTCCTTCATGAAGGAATTGACATCGCGAAACTGACGGTATACGGATGCAAAACGGACATAGGCGACCTCGTCGATCTGCTTGAGTCCGTTCATCACCATCTCACCGATTTCACGGGAGGAAAGCTCCCTTTTGAGTGAGTTCTGTGCGGAGGATTCGATCGAGTCCACCAGCTTTTCAATCTGCTCGGTGGTAACCGGTCGCTTCTCACATGCCTTCATGATGCCGGAAAAAAGTTTCGCCCGGTCAAACGATTGCCGTGCGCCATCCTTTTTGACAACCAGCAGCGGCAGCGTTTCCACTTTTTCATAGGTGGTGAACCGGTTCCCGCAGGCGATACATTCCCGGCGCCTTCGAATCGCCGCTCCTTCTTCGGAAGGGCGAGAATCGATTACGCGATCTTCGTCATGGCCGCAAAACGGACAACGCATCTTTTATCCTTTGCCGGATCAGCGATTGGACCGGTCCTTGTCCTCGTCGTGATCCTGTAAAAACCAGGGCAATCCCCTGCCGCTGGACTTACGGTTCCGCATCCCGTCGGATTCTTGTTGTGAGGACACTGCGGGCGGCGGGGCCGCCGGACGCGTACCGGCGGCAGGACGTGTTCCCGCCGTCTCCGGACGGGCATGCGCCCCGCCGGAGAGATTGAGAAAACCAGGATCCCGGGACACGGACGGTTCCGGCGCGGCGCTCCTGCTTTGAGCCATACCCGGGTTCAGGAAGCCGGGAACGGCGTCTATTCCTGCATCCGGCGCCGGTACAGAAGAAACCGGAGCAGCAGGGCGTGCGGGCTCCTGTGCGGGTTTTGCAGGACTGGCCCAGATCGACCCCGTTTTTCTGACGACATCCCGATCTGAACGGTCATCCTCATCAAACCGGCTGGCGATGACTGTGATCATGACCTCGTCGGTCAGTTCCGGATCGATCACGGCGCCAAAGATGATGTCGGCGTCGGGAGAAGCGGCATCGCGCACGATGGAAGCCGCTTCATCAACTTCGCGGATGCGGAGGTCGCGACCTCCGGTGAAATTGATGATCACGCCGCGGGCTCCGTCAATCGTCGTGTCAAGAAGCGGACTGCTGATGGCTTGCGTGATGGCGGCCGCGGCACGGCCTTCGCCGGACGCGCGTCCGATTCCCATGTGGCAGACCCCGGCGCTTGTCATGATCCGACGGACGTCGGCCAGATCCAGGTTGATCAGCCCGGGGATGGCAACCAGGTCGGAAATACCCTGTACACCATATTTCAGGACTTGATCCGCCATCAGAAACGCCTCATCGAGGGTCGTATCTTCTCCGGCGACCTCCAGAAGTTTGTCGTTGGGGACGACGATCAGCGCATCCACATATTTTTCCATTTCACGGATGCCTTTTTCCGCGTTCTGCATCCGGCGTGCTCCTTCGAAACGGAAGGGGCGAGTCACAACCCCGACGGTCAGAATACCCAGCTCTTTTGCGATCTGCGATACGACCGGCGCTCCGCCGGTTCCGGTACCGCCGCCCATGCCCGCGGTGATAAACAACATATCAGTCCCGCGGATCAGCGTCGCAACCTCCTCGCGGGATTCATCGGCCGCCTTTTCGCCGATCTCCGGACTGGCACCGGCTCCCAGACCGCGGGTGATTTTTTCGCCGATCTGGATCCGGTTGGTCGATTTGGTCCGCTGCAATGCCTGATTGTCGGTATTGATCGAAATAAACTCGATCCCCTGGACCGAGCTTTCGATCATGCGGTCTACCGCATTGCATCCGCCACCGCCGATACCGATGACTTTAATGGTTGCGAACCCGTCGTTTTCCATTCCAAAGCTCATATGATAATCGATCATGTGAGAAGCCCCCTTCACACCGATTCAATACAGGATACCGGTACCGGCATCTGTTTGCTGTATGCAATAAATACGGGAAACGGACAGCACAAGGAGATCCATGCCGCCGAAACCTTGGAATCATTCTACACCACGTGTAACAGTGGCACAACAATATTTAGTGTTTTTTTGCGGTTGGATTACAAGATATGGACATTCAACGCATATGCCAAACCGATCGGCTGATGTGAATCAAACGCGACTGGCAATTGTATCATGAACGGCGGCACCCGTCACAGTATTTCCGATTTTCTCCGGTTTCTCGCATTCTCCGCACGTTCCACCAGAAAACGCCGGATAAGAGAGACATTGACGAAGATGCGGTTGCCGAACGCGAAGACCGCCGCGAGGTCCAACTGGATGTCCAATTGCTCACCCAGAGCAGCCAGCATAATCGCAACAAGCGTATTGCCCAGCAGTCCGGTAGCAAATAGAACGACGTTAAAGTTGCCCTGCAGATTTGCACGGAGCGCACCGATGATGGAGTCGAGGACAGCCAGAATACCAAGTGCCACATAAGTGGAGTATTGCTGGGGGATATCAAAATCCAGGAACAATCCCAGCAGCAGACCGGCCAATAAACCAAGCAACGGTATCAATGCGTCTCTCCTCCCGTCGATCCGGGGCTCGACCTGATGCGGCTACGCATCGGGCCGGAACACCTTCTGGCTGCCGGACAGATCCAGCACACCTTTGCCGAGATGGTCGCAGTGGCCGTTGTAAATGGCATTGCGAAGCCACTCGACGGTCTCGGTAATCTGGGACAGCGCGCCAAGGCGTACGACCAGGTTCTCCCCCGTGGCAGGCAGCACTACGGTCATATAAATGGTGTCCGCGCTGATCGCGCGCAAACCGGCGACCGCCCGGAACAGATTGAAACGGAGATCCTCGCTGTCGGACTTGATTATAGCATCCATGATCACAACTGCGCTATGAACCGCGGCCTCGTCCGCTACCTGAAGTGTTTGTCCCAGCACCACCGAGGTGACCGTGATCCCTTCTATGACCGGAATCCCCCGCGGAACACCGGTATGAAGAATTTCGACCGCCACTCCCTGTGCATCGACGACCACGCATCCGTCGGGGATGGACAGGTAGGCTACTTCGATCCGTTCTTCCACCACGATGTGAATACGGGAAGGGAACGACAGCCGGGTGCGCACCGATTTCACATAGGGAGACATGGAGGCGATTGCATCCTCCGCGTGTCCATACCGGAGTGAGAACAACCGTGTAGGATCGGGACCCAGCCCCGCCAGCAGATGACGCCCGATGCCGAGACCCGAAGCGGCAACGACTGCGTCCCGTTCCAGAACGCGCAATCCATCCACATCGATGGTCTGGCACCTGAACTGGGGGAAGATCGCCACAATCGCGGCAATGGACAGCAGGATGGCCATTGTGACAGCGGGACCGATCCGGCTCCGTTGACCACCCTTAGGTTTCGCCATGTCCGGACTCCATCCGTATCGCATCGAGAAAGGATGCGATGTCGGCTGCCGCCTGCGGCATGGCCAGCGACCGTGCTGCCTCTCCCATGCCCGCGAGTCTGTCGCGATCCGCCAGCAGGGCTTCCAGTTCCCGTGCGGCATGTTCCGGAGTGAACCGGCTGTCCGGGAGGTGCACCGCAGCCCCGCGCTGTTCGAAAGCCAACGCATTGTGTGTCTGGTGATCCCCTGCCGCATAGGGATAGGGAACCAGAACCGACGGGCGTCCCAGCGCGGCGATTTCCGCACAGGTGAGAGCGCCGGCACGGCACACCAGCAGATCCGCGGCCGCCATATATAGATGTACATCCTGCAGATAGTCCCGAATATCCAGACCGCGAACACCGGACCCTTGCGCCAGTACCGCCTCATAGTTTTTCTTTCCGGTCATCAGGATCACGCGGATGTTGTCCGGCAATCCGGACGCGGCCCACCCGAGAATCGCACCGTTGATAGAGACAGCACCCTGGCTCCCGCCCAACACCAGCACGATCCTTTCTTCCGGCCGGAATCCCAGCGCGGAACGCGCCGCGTCCCTGTCCGTATGAAAGAACACGCTGCGGACCGGATTACCGGTCAGGCGTACGTGACGGGCTTTCGGGAAGTATCGTTCGGTCCCGTCATAGCTGATACATACCGTATGGGCCCCTCGCGAGAGATAACGATTGGCTTTCCCGGGATATGCGTTCTGCTCGTGCAGCAGTACAGGAACCCGGGCCCGCCGTGCGGCCGCGACCAACGGTCCGCAAACATACCCGCCGGTACCCACCACCGCAAAAGGGCGTACACTCCGGATCAAAGCGGCACAGGCTTTCCGTCCTGCCCTCAGATCCGCCGCTGCCCGGAGCCAGTCCATCGAAGGCCGGCCAGCGAAACCGCGTGCCCGGATTACATGGAACGGATAACCGGCAGCCGGCACCAGCGTTGCCTCCATTCCGGACGCGGTCCCGCAAAACCGGATTTCCGTATCCGGCCGAATCGCGGTATACGCTTCGGCGATCGCCAACGCAGGCTGGATGTGACCTCCGGTTCCTCCACCCGCGATCAAAAGCACCGGCCGTGTCGTATCAGGCATAGGCGGCCTTTCCCGCCCGGTTTTTCGGGCGCTGGTTGCGGGAAGCACCAAGAAGCAATCCCGCTCCAATCAGAAAGAATAAATTCGATGTGCCGCCATAACTGAACAGAGGCAGGGAGATACCGGTAGGCGGAAGTACGCCGGTCGCGACCCCGATGTTTAAAAATGCCTGCAGGCACAATAGACTGGTATACCCGAACACCAGAACGGTGGCATACGGTCCTGCTGTACGTGTGGCAGCGGCAGTGCCCGCCGCCATCAGCAGAAGATACAGCAGGATCACACTGATCGAACCGATCCATCCCAGCTCCTCCGCTAGTATGGCGAACACATAATCGTTGAACTCTTCCGGAAGATAGTTGTACTTCTGTCTCCCCTGACCCAGCCCGACGCCTGTCAGACCGCCGGATCCGATAGCGATCCTTGCCTGATCGCTCTGATGTCGATCATCGTCGGACGCCCCCTCGGCATCCGTGAAAATATCAATCCGGCGGGACCAGTAACTGAACTGGTCCATATAGGTGTCCGGCAGTAAGGGAAGTACAAAAACCACTACCAGCAGCGAAATGATCACAATCACTGTCACGATGATCATAAGTCCGGCTGCCCATACGCGGGGAGAAAATCCGGCCGCCAGAAAACAACACCCTGCCAGACAGGCCAGAATAATCGCACCTGATAAATGTGGCTGGGTCAGTATGAGCACAATCCAGAGAAGAATTGCACACGCGGGGATACAGAACTTCACCAGTCCATCCCGCCAAAATCCCCGTCGGCGCGTTCCCGGCCGTGAGCGGGCGGTCTGTTCGTCCGCGCGTCTCCTCCATGAAGTATACCCCGCAAAGCAGAAGACCATTCCGATTTTGGCAAGTTCGGAGGGTTGAAATGCCGGGATCCCGGGCAGCTTAAGCCAGCGGGTCGCCCCGTTGATCGTCTGGGTGATCGACGGCAATGGCAGGTGCAGCAGTACAAGCAGCATCGTGATAAACAGATAGACTCCCCCCACCAGCCAGGGGCGATCAAACAGCCGGACGGGAATTGCAGCCAGTACTATCATGACCGCCACACCAGCCATCGTGATGACTGCCTGCTTCGCTACGTAATATGTGGAGTCCTGTTCGCTGACATATCCTTCGGTCATACTCGCGGAAAACAGGATCAGCAATCCATAGCAAACCAGGATCACAATCAGCAGGAGGATGCCGAAATTCATACGCGAACGAGCTCCCGGACGCGCGCTGTAGTCTGACGGAGCCGATACCGCCCTCTCTTGATTCCGGTTGTTACCGTTCATCTACCGAATTCCTCCCCCCGTCTTCACCATGCGGACAGAACGGCCAGCAGTCCGCCGACGCAGGTGATCGCGGTAAAGACAACTACGATTTTATTCTCACTCCATCCGCCCAGTTCGTAATGGTGATGGATCGGAGACATGCGGAAAATCCGTTTTCCGCCGGTCTTTTTGAAATATGCGACCTGCAGTACAACGGACATCGCCTCCACGATATAAATGATGCCTGCCGCCAGAAGCAACCATGGCATGCCGGCGATCAACGCTGCACCGGTCACGGATGCCCCCAGGAGAAAAGATCCGGTATCTCCCATAAACACTTTCGCCTTGTGTCGATTATAAGGCAAAAACCCCAGACACCCTCCGGCTGTAGCGGCCATGATCACCACCGCGGAAGCTGCGCCAGGCACCCGGGCTGCCACCAGTGCGGCACTCGCACCGATGGAAAGGCTGGCAACTGTGGTCACCGATGGACACAGGCCGTCCACTCCGTCGTTCAGGTTGACCGCATTGACCATGAAATACAGATATACAATCAATGCCAGCCCGTACAGCAGCTTTCCCCATCCTTCCACCTGCAGAATCCGCTCGGAAAACGGAAGCAGAAGGACAGGAGGATCGGGGAGCAGATACAGATATACCATTACAAATATCGTATCCACCAGCAGCATCCAGATGGTTTTCCGGCGGGGTGACAACCCTTCCCTGTCGATCCGGACTTTGATGTAGTCGTCTGCAAAACCGATCGCTCCGGAGAATAAAATCAGTCCGCAGATCCATACAATCCGCCACAACGCAGGCTGCACCAGCGCCGCCAGCACACTGGCCAGCAAGATGGGAATTCCAAAAAAGAGACCGCCAAACAAAGGGGTGCCCGATTTTACCTTGTGACTTTGCGGTCCTTCCTCCCGGACGGTCTGTCCAACCTGGAGCCGCCGCAGCAATGGCATTCCAGCTTTACCGAACAGCAAAGTCAAAAGAAGTACACCCGCAAATACCAATCCCGGCACAATCCAATCCATCTCAACCCCGTTCTGACGCGTCATCCGTCAAGTCGGCCAATGCCTGCCTGAGGTGATCGACGTCACTGAAAACTTCCGTACGGTTTGCGTACATTTGATACTTTCGATGACCTTTTCCGGAGAGTACCACCGAGTCGCCCGGCTGCAGTCCCGCGACCGCAATCCGAATACCCTCGTCACGGTCCTCACAAAGAACAGGAGATTCCTTTTCCGCCGGGAATCCCGCCACAATGTCCTTTGCGATGGCAGAAGGTGGATCCATATAAGGGTTGTCCGGTACGAGTACCACCCTGTCCGCACCGAGCGCAGCCACGCGTCCCATCGCGGCGCGGGTGGACGCGGAGGTGTTGCCGTCACATCCAAACACAACCGTCACACGTCCGGATGTATACTCCCGCAGTGCCGACAGCATTCGTTCGAGGGTCTGCGGACTGCGCGCGGTGTCTACATAAGCGCCGATGTCCGGCAGCGTCTTCACCGGTTCCATGCAACCGGGTACCGTCGCTCGCGCGAGAGATGCCGCAACCCTACCCGGATCTACCCCTTCCAACGCGGCGCAGGTCAGCGCAGCGAGCGCATTGGATACATGGAAGCGTCCCGGGAGTCCGACAAAAACTTCCCCGTCATACCATGGACTCCTGCACGTAAACCGGGTTCCGCAGCGCCCGTCCCGCCATTCCACGGACAGTGACTCCGCCCGGATATCCGCCCGCTCGTCCAGACCATAGGTCAGTACGGGCTGATCCAATCGTGCAAGAAACGTCTCTGCGTGTTCCGCATCCCGGTTGACGACGATATGTCTGCACAACCGCGCAAAGTGGATTTTGGAATCAAACGCTTCCCGAAAAGAGGGCGGATCGGTCATCCCGACAAAATCGCTGTACAGATTGGAAAACACACCGGTTGCAAAGGAACACCCGTCGATCCGCCCCATGCGGATTCCCTGGGAGGACACTTCCATCACTGTGTTGCGCGTGTCGGCAGACGCCATATCATCGAGCAACGCCAGCAGATCATTGGCTTCCGGAGTCGCACGGACAGAAAAGGATGCCACTCCGTTCACAATGTTGGCAACAGGTCCGATCAAACCGGTCGTCCTGCCTGCTGCCTCCATCAGATGACGGAACAGAAACGAGACACTGGTCTTGCCCGCAGTCCCCGTGACACCGGTCACCGAAAGTCTGCTGCAGGGATCACTGAAGAAATTCCGGCTCGCAACCGCCAGTGCCGCACGGGTGTCCCGCACGACACACTGCGGGATCACAACCCCTTCGACCGGACGGTCCACCACGAGCGCGGCAGCCCCCTGTCCGGCCGCTTGTGCGGCAAACCGGTGTCCATCTGTCGTATAACCCCGTATACAGACAAAAAGGGATCCCCGGCGCACTTTGCGCGAGTCACAGACGACCCCGGTGATTTCAATGCCGTCCGGGCCGAACTCGCCGGTACAGGCAACGCCGCGGAGAACCTGTCGGAGTTCCATCAGTCTCCCCCTCCGGCCGCAGGTGTCCCGGTAAACTCTTCAGGCGGTTCAAAGACCAGCGTCACCTGACTGCCGCGCGGGATGTGCCGGACTGCCTCTT